>CAZIAU010000001.1:0-649 GCA_964536755.1 uncultured Bacteroides sp.
CCCCGCTTCCGCTCGTCTCCATGAAACTTTCGTAGGTCCACAGTTTATCAAGATTTTTATCGAAGGCAGAAATAATCTCGTTTTCATATATCCCTGTCTGGGTAATGATCACAGGATCATTGCCATCCAGATATGCCACACTCATCTGTACCCTGGTGGATGAGAGGGAATAATCTGTAGCCATTTTGTCCCACAGGGTCTTCTTTACCACCCTGCCCGACATACCATCAAGGATGGCGATATAGTTGTCTTCACCTGACTGATAAAGGGTGATCACTTCATCTTTCCCGTCACCGGTCATATCCCAGACGTTGAACGGTGCGTTATTAGAGCTTCCGAATATATTTTCATGCCTGGCTATATCTTTTCGCCAAAGCGATTTTCCGGTATAGGAGAATGCTTCCAGCTGGACCGGCAGTCCGGGATCCTGGGACATCTCCTTGCAACCATTGTCCAGGCGAATCACACAATTGAGCTTTCCATAGCCCTCAAGGTCACCGAATACGGGCAGCATACCTCCTTTCTCAAAAAGGGGCTTGAACTTGGCAACCACCGGATATTGATCCATACCGGCAATAATGGAGGCCCAATCCGAAGGATTCGCTTCTTTACCGTTTGAATCCACAGCCACTACCCTGTATTGATATCG
>CAZIAU010000001.1:659-1604 GCA_964536755.1 uncultured Bacteroides sp.
TCAATTCCTGATTCATCTACAAACGATGTATTCAGAAGTGGTTCCGGGTTGAGTCTCTCCCCCTTGTGTGAACGATAGATACCCGTCAGCCGGTAGATGTTGAAACGGGTATCTTTAGTATCACCGCCGAGCAATGCCCAGCTTATCCCAATTTTCCCGGGGGAGTGAGTTATGGCTGCTACCCGCCGGTTGACAACACTCCAGGTCGCTCCCAAGGGTTCTCTCACGAGGCGTATCCCCAGGTCGGGGCAGCGCAATCCGGGCGGCTGGGTGAATGTTTTTCCGCATCTGAGATCCTCTTTTGAACTTGTCCAGCTACCTCCCGTTATGCTGCGTTCGAGATCCACCGGTTTCTCGATCCGGAACATCCAGAGAGCCAGCAGCGGATCTTTTTCCCGGGTGATCATCTGCCATACGTTCCCCGACATCTGGTAGAGGCCAAGTTCGTTCCTGTGGCCCCACCTGGATGGTTTCAGATAGGTTTCCCACTGGTCGTATTCCCGGTCATGATTTAAGTTCAGGTTGAAATTTTCTGGAGTTATCAATTCTTCACTGTTGCCCCAGTAATAGGGGCTATTGTCCATTTTTCCGCCCCGGGCAGCCATCTCAAATTCCCATCGGGTTGGAATGCGATGAACACGGCCTGTAGTCTCTGAGAGCCAATGTGTAAATGCTGCAACATCATCCCGGTTAACAAATATTACAGGGTAATCTTCTTTCCCTTCAGGTATTGTTCCGTTCTGCCAGTGGAGAGGAGCGGGGTATCCGGTATTGTCAACGAAAGCCTTGTACTCAAGGTTTGTCACCGGATGATCCAGGATCTCAAAATCACCTACATTGATCAGATCACCGTTCCATTCAAATTGTATCCCCTCCATGGGTACAAAACCATTGATTCCGGGGGGAGTGCCGGATTTATTCTGGATACAACCTGTAAAGTTCATC
>CAZIAU010000001.1:1614-10157 GCA_964536755.1 uncultured Bacteroides sp.
TTATCTTCAGTATAAAAAAAATTGTAGTAGTTGTACCATTGTTCAGGATATTTATACTTGGGAGATTTTTCATGGTTTCTTGCATTTGTTTTATAAGGTACATGACAATAACGGTGTCTGGTAGCAACCACTAATTTAGTTTAAATATTACTTTATAATATTATTAATTTCACCCCTGTAAGATTTAAATCCCAGTAAAGAACCTATTTTTAATAAAAAATGCCGCAATATGAAAAATGCATTACATACTCTTTTATTAGTTCCAATAATCCTTCTGTCAATGCTTCTGGGATGTGACAGTAGAAATGGATCTTCCGGGAAAACAGAACTGGCAATTATGGAAAATGAGAGATGGTGGGGAGGCGCAGTTGTTGACGGGCGTAATATGCCATTTGATGAGGACGGGCTGGTTTACGATCAGAACGGTAATTGCAAAGGTAACCAGGCAGCACCCTTCTTCCTTTCGAACAGGGGGCGGTACATCTGGAGTGAAGAGCCTCTGGATATCAGGATCGGTCAGGTTAAAATTGAAGCCGTTGTAAAGGAAGGTGAAATTGTAACCGGACAGGAGGGGAAGACATTGAAAGAAGCCTATCTGTATGCCTGCCACCGGTTCTTTCCCCCTTCAGGAAAGATACCCGATCCGTTGCTCTTTACCAGTCCGCAGTACAACACATGGATAGAACTGCAGTACGAACAGAATGAAAAGGATATATTGAGGTATGCAGATGATATTCTGAGAAACGGATTTCCACCCGGGGTGATAATGATCGACGACAACTGGCAGGAACGTTACGGGACCTGGGAGTTTGACTGTAAAAAATTCAACGACCCGAAAGGCATGGTCGATAAACTTCATACCATGGGTTTTAAAGTCATGATATGGGTCGTGCCATTCGTTAGTCCCGATTCCCCGAATTACAGGAAACTTGCCAGGCAGAAGGTCCTGATCTTTGATGATAAGGAGAAATCAAAGCCTGCCATGATAAATTGGTGGAACGGAGTAAGTGCCCTGGTGGACCTGTCTAATCCGGAAGGGGAAAAATGGTTCAGGGCCCAGCTGGATTACCTTGTGGAAACTTACGGAATTGATGGATTCAAGCTGGATGCAGGTGATCCGCAGAGTTATGTGGGGAAGTATTCATACGGCGATTTAACACCCGATGAGCATTGCGAGGCGTATGCCAGGCTGGGGCTTGATTATTCGCTGAATGAATTACGTGCCTGCTGGAAAATGGCAGGTCAGCCACTTGTTCAAAGACTGAGGGACAAAAGCCATAGCTGGGATGATGTCTCCTATTTAATCCCTGATATGATAGGGCTGGGTTTAATAGGTCATCAGTTCGGCTGTCCGGATATGATAGGCGGTGGTGAATACATGTCGTTCCAGGATACTTCCATCCTTGATGAGGAGCTTATTGTAAGATCGGCGCAGGTAAGTGCACTCATGCCCATGATGCAGTTCTCGGTGGCTCCCTGGAGGGTATTAAACAGTGAACATCTTGAGATATGCAGAAAAATGGCACAACTTCATTATGAAATGGGGACTGAGATCCTGGAGCTGGCAAAGGCATGTGCTGTTTCGGGAGAACCAATGGTGAGAAACCTTGAATATGAATTTCCGGGGAAAGGTTATGAGGAGATCAGGGACCAGTTTCTTCTGGGAAGCGATATAATGGTTGCCCCTGTTGTAAGCAAGGGGGAACGGTCAAGGGAGGTTATTTTTCCCCGGGGCAAATGGCTGGGTGATGATGGTACAATCGTAACGGGGCCCCTTAAAGTGGATATTGGAGTTCCGCTTGACAGATTGCCATGGTACAGAAGAATCACAGAATAACTTTAATTTTCAGAATAAATGCGTAAAATGATACACAGAAACAGCTCTCTTGCCCTTCTCATTTTCATTCTGTTCCTGACCTCCTGCCGGAGCGGAAAAGGTCCCGGGATTTTTGAAGGGAACGTTGATATCGGTAATGTGGGCCATTCGGGATCGGTGAAATTTGACCCTTCCGATAGTACCTATAAGGTATCGGGAAGCGGTACCAATATGTGGTTAAACAGGGATGAACTGCACTTTGTGTGGAAGAAAATGTCGGGGGATATTTCCCTGGCGGCAGACATTGAGTGGGTAGGTGAGGGGGTTGATCCCCACAGAAAAGCCTGCCTGATCATCAGGCAGGGACTGGATACCTCTTCGGTATACGTAGATGCGGCCCTGCATGGAGACGGACTGGCATCTCTTCAATACAGGGAGCAGCCGGGAGGGAGAACCAGGGAGGTGCAGGCGAATGTTTCTTCACCCGGGAGGATAAGGATAGAGAAGTCGGGTGACTGTTTCTCCATGTCACTTGCAAAGGAGGGCGAACCGTTCGAATCGTCAGGATGTACTTTCAATCTTCTGTTCCCGGAACCTTTTTATATCGGCCTGGGTGTCTGTGCGCACAATAACTCTGTCGTTGAAACGGCCGTTTTTTCAAATGTTATCCTGGAAAGGATTGTTCAGAAACCAGATTCAATGAAGCGTATCGAGAGCACCCTTGAAACCATTGACATTGAATCATTTGACAGGAGGGTGGTCATGAACATGAGTGACCGGATCGAAGCTCCCAACTGGTCCCCCGATGGTAACTATTTGATATACAACAGCAGTGGCCGGCTCTTCAGGATACCGGTCAATGGCGGGGTCCCGCAGATGATTTCCACCGGATTTGCTGAAAGGATTAATAACGATCACGGGATATCTCCCGACGGGACGCGGCTAACAATCAGTGACCAGACTGAAACGGGAAAATCATTGATATATACCCTTCCCATTGAAGGCGGCGTTCCGGAAATGGTAACCACACAGGGGCCATCCTACTGGCATGGATGGTCACCCGACGGGAAAACATTGACATATTGTGCCGAGAGGAAAGGAAACTATGATATTTACACGATCCCGGTAACAGGGGGTAAAGAGAAGCGTTTAACCAGTGCAGAAGGACTGGACGACGGGCCAGAGTATTCGCCCGATGGACGGTTTATATATTTCAATTCCGTACGTACCGGGACTATGCAGATATGGAGAATGAAGCCGGATGGCAGTGACCCGGAACAGATCACTACGGATAAGTATAATGACTGGTTTGCCCACCCGTCCCCCGATGGCCGCTGGATCGTCTATGTGACTTTTGGCACAGATGTTCCTGCCGGTTCACATCCGCCCAACAAGAATGTTATGCTTCGTTTGATGGACCTTGAGACCGGTGAGGTCCGGGTTATGGCAAGACTTTTCGGCGGACAGGGTACGATCAATGTACCTTCCTGGTCACCCGACAGTAAACGCCTGGCATTTGTGAGTTACCGGCTGAATTAAATTGTGACCCCCATCCTCACTGACAGGATGATAAGATTAAAAGGGGGCTATCTGTCCTTCCGTGTTAAACAGATCTTCCCCCTCCTTGCGGGATCCCATCTCCTCCGGTCTGTCCATCAGGTCCAGTACGGCTCCTGAAACATATAGTTCATCCAGGTGAAGGGTGTCTTTTATGCGGACAATCCTTTCGTTTCCCCTCTCCATATATCCGCAACTTCGAAGTGCGATCTCAAAAGCCTCCCTGTCGCTTTCTGCCACTATGGGAATTTTTACCCTCTCAAGGAAACTGCTTGTAATGGCATTGGCATAGGTGGACGGGAAATCAATTTTATCATATAATCTCTTTGTAATTACATCTGCCAGGCCTACACCTATGGCATTTCCTTTTGAATCCCCGGTCAGGTCCAGGACAACGATTGCTTTTATGGATGGCTCCCCGGGTTCTTCCTGCCCCGGGATCTTTATTCTTCCTATGATGTTGGAATCAATCCCCACTCCGCTTATATCCTTGCCCATCCGGTCGATAATCAGTACATCGATATCTGTCACCGGAAGCGAAGCCATGTTTTTTCGCGCAATTTCAAGCAGCACTGGTTCCTTTTTTAAAAATTCTTCACTTCTCAACGCCTTTACAAGCATGGTCCGGTCGTATGCATTTTCGACCAGTGCAATTCCACCCAGGATTTTATCCGTTAAAAATACCCTTTTTGCAACCTGGGGAATTAATGTTGATAGCCCGTAAATTCCGTGCCGGTGAATTGCAGACGCCTGTTTCTCTTTCCCCAGTCCTATAACTGACATTTTTACAAGTCCGCTTTCATACCTGTCGTGAAAATCGGTATGTGGCTTGATCCTGTTGATCAGTATGATACCGTCGGACTGATAAGCATTCTTGTCCATAAAAACCGGAACCGGTAAACCCGCTTCAGAGAGTTCGATAACCTCCATGGATGACCTGACAGGTATTCCAATGGTTTTTTCACTTATTCCGTATCCGGCAAGGATTTCTGCCTGGCCTTCGGCAGTCGCGGCTCCATGGCTGCCCATAGCCGGGACTATAAATGGATTGGCATGATTTTCCCTGATGAAATCGGCAACCCTCCGGACCACGTGAACCAGATTTTTGATACCCCTGCTACCCACTGCAACAGCAATGTTGGAACCCGGCCTGATCAGAGGCTGCAGGTGCAACATCTCCTTTGACACCTCCGATGTAACATCATCCAGTGAATTGTTGGGAAATGGCTGTTTTATTTTTACGAGATGATAACTATCCATATGAACTGACTACAAAGGTTATAATATGATCAGGCTCAATAACCAGACCGCGACAGAAGATATGAACCCGACTGTAAGTGTTCCCAGTGTCTGCAGTTTATAACCCTGGTTAACACTCATATTGGACATCTGTGTCACAACCCAGAAATAACTGTCGTTGGCATGGCTGGCGATCATGGCTCCTGAGCCAAGGGCCACAACCACAAGTGCCTTTGCGAAGGGTGCATCCATTCCCAGCGGAGTGAGCAAAGGGGCCATCAGTCCGGCTCCTGCAATAATAGCCACCGTTCCCGATCCCTGGGCCGTCTTCAGGGAAGCTGCAATAATAATGGGTAGAAAAATGCCGAAGCTCTCAGCTCCTGACAGATTATTCTTGATAACATCACCTATTCCGGAGTCCTGCAGCACCTGTCCGAAAGCTCCGCCACAGCCCGTAATAATAATTATGGTTGCTGCAGTAACAACCGCTTCACCCATCCAGCCCTTAGGTGAGATCATCTCACGGGTTAATCTTACAGGAAGTAAAAATGAAAGGAAGACGCCTATCAGCAGGGCTATTGCCGGTTGTCCGAAGAAATTGATGAAAGATGAAACGTTACCTGATCCAAAGGGTGCGGAAGGCAGTCCATTTACTGAACGGAATATTATCAGGAATATGGGTACGAAAATGGGCAGCAGTGATTTGACCACAGATGGTTCCCTGTCTGATCTTACTTCAACCTTTACCGGATCGGGGAATGGGTCAATTTCCGTTCTGGATGCTATCCTGGTGGAGAAGATCCAACCGCCGAGCAGCCCCACCATGCTCACAGATAATCCCAGGATGATCACTAACCCGAGATCTGCATTCAGGATCCCGGCTGCCCCGACAGGTCCTGGTGTGGGCGGAATGACTGAATGAGTCAGGATAAGTCCCAGGCTTAATGCCATGGCACCGGCAGCGAACGATATTTTCACCTGTTTTGTTAGGGCCCTTGCCAGCGGTGCAAGGATTATAAATCCAGAGTCACAATATACCGGGATGCTTATAATTGATCCTATAATGCTTAAAGCCAGCGGTACATTCTTTTTGCCTACGAACTTCAGGGTTCCTCCTGCAAGTGCAAATGCTCCACCCGATTTTTCCAGGAACTTACCGATTATTGAACCTGCAAGGATCACAATCCCGATGAATCCAATGGTATTCCCAAATCCTGAATTGACCGATTGCACTACCTCTTCCAGTGAAAGGGTACCTGACAGGCCTCCATACCCGAAGGCAGTAATCAGAAGTGAGAAAACGGGATGCCATTTATACCTGGAAGTTGTCAGAATTATGAATCCGACAGAAATGAAGAGAAGGATGATCAGCCACATAACAGGCTAAAGTTAAAAGATGATTCTTTAGTTGGTTTCAATAGCCAACAGAAAAATTTCATTCCAGTGCCTGGAACGTGTTCCAGACTGTGTCGGAAGAAACATTCCAGACCCTGAATCCCATAGGTCTTTCATCAAAATTTTTACAGGTTGTTTCCCCGCTTACCAGCTGTATTCCTTTGTAATTATTAATAATGGTTTCATGGGTATGACCCGAAAGGTATGCCACAACACCTTTCTGTTCAAACAGGGCCAGCAGTTCCTTTCTTTTATCCAGGGGAAGGTTGAAGTATTTTTCCTCTTCACCGGGATCCGACAGGTAAAGCGGATAGTGCCCCGCCACAAAAGTCCGCCGCTCCTTCTCCGGGATCCCTGAAAGGGTTTCAATTACCCATCGGTTGTGCCGCACGGATTCTTCACCACAATCCGCTTTCCACAGCTGGGTGTTACATACAATAAAAAAATACCCCTTATGCCGGAAATCATAATAATCCTCACCAATATGCTTTCGATAGAGAGCAAGGCTTGAATCGGTCGGTGTATTTCCCACATCATGATTACCGGGTACACAGTAGGAAGGCATCGTAAGCCCTTCCCTGATCAGGTTGAACTCCCTGAATGTACTGTCAGCCGCATGATTGACCAGGTCTCCACAGATGATGACAAAATCGGGAGAGATCTCATTGATTTTATCCACTGCGAGCTTAAAGTACATAACATCATGCTCATATCCCCCCATGCCAAGCTGGGGATCACACATCTGTACAAATGTGAAGGATCCCTGTTTTTGATTGCAGGAAATTAACAGGAAAAGAGCCAGTAAAAAAAGGTTCCTGAGGCGTAATGAGTTCATGGTAAGTATCTAAATATGATTTCTAATGACACTAAAGATAGTAAATGTATTACCACTGACCCGGTCCGATTGTATTTCTGACTTACTTTTCCTTCCCGGCAAAGTGATATTCGATGCCTGCGTGAAACCTCCTTCCGGGATCGGGATAACCTACAACCGTTGAGTAGTTTACATCAGTCAGGTTCTTTACCAGGACGTAAACCCTCCAGTTTTCTTTGGGACCAAAGGAATACCCCAGGTTCATATCAATCCTGAAATATTCACCAAGGGGAACCGGCCCGACCGATTTGTCAGCGAACCTTGTGCTGAAAAATTCGGATGAATAATTACCATACAAATTCATGTCCATGTGAAACAGCCTTATATTCACGCCTGTATTACCTATATACTCGGGTAGTTCAATATTTTCGATGGTTTCATTCTCATTCCTGATCATTGACCTCATTCCGGTCAGGTTGAGGAACACCCGGGTGGATCTCTTAAACACCCAAGAGCTTTTTGCTTCCAGTTCAATCCCGTATTGAAACTGATCCTGGTTCTCATACAATTCTGCAAAACGCCCGTCCTCCAGTTCCAGGATCTCACCACTGTAAAGGATGGCGTTTTTCTGGTTGACATAAAACCCGGTAACCACCAGGCTTGAAAGATTGGTTCCGGTAAGCTCGTAACCCAGGTCCAGCATTGTCCGGTATTCGTTCTCAAGGCTGTTAAGGTCTCCATCCAGGGCCCCTTCCCTGGGTTTAACCGAACCGGAAACCATATTCAGACTTATCAGAGAATGTGTGTTTAGCTCATAGACGGCCCCACCGGTCATTTGCAGGGTGAATGGTTGCCACTCATCCTTTATGGGATCCACCTGTGTGAAAGCTGATCCGGATCCGTCTATGTTAAATCCACCAAATTCATTAATATAAGTCTTTACCCATCGTACGCCCCCGTTAAGGTTCAATTTCCCAAACATATGCTCATCGGTGATGACACCCGAGACAGTATGAAGATCGGACTTGCGCTCCACGTAAAATCTCTTTCCGTTCGGTGCGTCCCAGTGATTATACAATCCTCCGAAGCGCAGAATATTTGAATCCCCCAGTGAAATGGACTCAATGATATTTACACCAACCTCAGAATCATATTCAGTCACCGTTTCCCCGGTAACCTCGTTGATAAACTCGGGCCTTCTCCGGGTGTAGAAGGAGCTGATCTCAAGGGAACTCCTTTCATTCTGCCTGACCAGTGCCTTCAGGCTGACCGAGCTGGAAATGAACGGATCATAACTCTCCAGCCTTCCGATCAGGTTTGGGCTGGCAGGGTACTGGGCCTGCATGAACTGCCGCATCCCGTTCAAATGGAAAATATTGGCTGTAATAGATAGTTTGTCAGAAGGATTCCATTCCAGGTTCCCGTATGCATTCAGCATCCTTTCTGCCGAATGTTGTCCGGGTGCGCCATCTGTCCTGTCATATCCCAGATTGAGGGAGTAGTCGAGGGACTTATGTTTTCCGCTGTGAGATATAAAGGAATGCAATGAATTAAAAGTACCATACTCCAGTTCGGCGGAAGTTTCGGGTTTTGTATATTTCCTGGTGACAATATTAACCATGCCTGCCATGCCTGACAGTCCGTGCAACAAAGCAGCACTTGACCGGATTATTTCAATTTTTTCCACATTCAAAGAAGACAACTCAAGAATATTGCAGATTA
>CAZIAU010000001.1:10167-21576 GCA_964536755.1 uncultured Bacteroides sp.
ATTTTTTCCACATTACCTGAAGAAAAGAAATAAGGAGTTTCGTGGAATTCGCGTTGCCACACTCCATTAATGGAATATTCGGGGTATGGATATTTCTGTCCCCTTACAGAGAAGAACTGCTTTACTTTTCTGCCCCGTGTTTCAATGAATGCACCGGGGGAATATGCCATGGCCTCAATGACAGTTTTGGCTGCTGTCTGACGGATATCCTCACTGGAAATGGTTGTTGTGGATAGACCAATGGACAGTGGTTCCAGGGTTGGTGTGTTCAGGATCTCCAGTTCCCTTTTATTCTTTACGATATTTACCTGTCCTATTTGTTTCGGTTCCTCCGTTAATCTCAATTCTATATTTTCCAGGTTATCCTTTGAGGGGTCAATATCTTTCTCTGTTGCCTTATACCCTATACATGAAGCTATTAATTTGAATTCCCTGTCCGGATGTTCTGTAATTTCAAATGCCCCGTCCGGATCAGAAGTGGTGAAAGTCCCGGTGCCTTCTATATAGATTGTTGCATCCGGAACCGGGCTGCCGGTATTTGCATTGATAATCCTGCCCCGGATTACATTTGATTGAGGCTGGGCTTTTAACATGCCTTCCGAAGCAGTTGTAAGAGAAATCAGGAGTGCAGCGAAAATCCTCAGGAATTGTATTTTCATATTTTAAGTAATAAGTTGTGCAAAGCTATATATTCCTGTATAAATAATGCAAATTCTCCCTGTTAAACAAATCATAAGGAAAAGCAGATCCGGGGTATTTGTAAACACAGATTTCTATGTATATATTTGACGTTAATTTGACTGTTAAGAATTTCCACCTCAAAAATAACAACGCTTTAATACCATGAAACTATCACTTAGTATAATTCTGTGCATGCTTTTTCTACAGGCAGAGGCGCAATTTCAGGACTGGTCCATGTGGAGGTTTGACCATGGACGCTCCGCTTCGACCCCGGAGCAACTGGCAGATAATCTGTATCTTCAGTGGCAGGTTAAGTATTCCCCCCGGATACCTGTATGGGATGATCCCCTGAACCAGAACCTGATGCAGTTTGACAGGGTATTTGAACCTGTAGTAGCCGACCAGAAAATATTCCTCGGATTCAATGATCAGGATAAGGTCATTGCACTGGATATTAATTCGGGAAAGGAACTGTGGCATTATTATACGGATGGGCCCGTCAGAATGCCACTTGCCGCTTATAACGGACATATCTATTTTACCGGTGATGATGGCATGTTGTACTGCCTGGATGCAAACAGCGGATCCCCGGTATGGAAAATATCACTGGCCCCTGCACCCAATAAATTGCTGGGAAACAAAAGGCTTATTTCCATGTGGCCGGCCCGTGGCGGGATCGTCATTAAGGATAATGTGATCTATACCGCGGCCAGTATTTTCCCCATGATGGGTACCTTTATTTATGCTATCGATGCGGAAACCGGAAAGGTGATATGGAAAAACGAAGGTACCAGCAGCAACTATATTCTTCAGCCCCACAGGTCACCCGCATTTGCAGATGTAGCTCCCCAGGGAACTTTCACAATAAGCGGAAACCGGTTACTGGTGGCCGGAGGGCGTACGGTGCCCGCGGCTTTCGACCTGAAGACCGGTGAGGAGCTTTACTACCATCTTGCAGCAAGCGGGAAAACAGGCGGAGCATTCACCTGTGGAAATGACAGGGTATATTTTAATCACCACCGGGAGAGGATCACCCACATGTATGATTCAGAAACGGGCAGACCCATAATAAGGGAAGCAGGGGAATATCCCGTGGTCGATGGAAACACCATTTATTTTTCAGGAAAAAAGGTTGTTTCCTCAGAATTGAATGACACCCTGGGTTTAAGTGAATTATGGGAATCGGAAGTGTCGGCTACCAATGACCTGATAAAGGCGGGCAATTGCCTGTACGCTGCAGACAGTACCGGTATTACAGCCATAAAGATCGACGATAAAGAACCGGTGGAAACATGGAACTACTCCACTGAACACCCGGTTGAAAGGCTGGTTGCATCCAACGGTAAGCTCATCGCAGTAACTTCTGAAGGGGAGATACTGGTTTTCGGAGATAGACCTGTTACAGATATTACTTCTTATAAACAACCGGGAACGGATAATTTACACCTTACACTGACAGGGAAAAGGATTCTGAGGAAGACAGGGATAAGGAGTGGATACGGGGTCGTTATCGGCACCGAAAATATACGGCAGCTGAAAAGACTGGTGGCGAATTCATCACTTTCATTGATAGCTTTTGACAGCGATCCGGAAAGGATTGCATACCTCAGGGAGTATTTTGACAATCTTGGAATAAAAGCAGACCGGTTGAGTTTTCAGGATTTTGAAGAGACGGTTCCGTTCCTCCCCAAATATTTTTCATCCCTCACGATTATCAACGATCCCGGATATTTTAAAGATGGCGACAGGGAGCTGATCAATGCCCTTTATGAATCCACACGTCCCTATGACGGAAAGATATGGATCAAGGCCAGTGGCAAAGTAAAAAGAGAATTAAAATATATTACGGCCGACATCGGACTTCCCGGGGCCGACATAAAAGGCGGATGGAGCCATTTCCTGATTTCAAGGACCGGCCCGCTTGAAGGGTCGGACGACTGGACGCACAACTACGGGGATATTTCCAACACCGTAAAATCCGATGATGAAATAGTCAAAGCCCCGCTCGGTATATTATGGTTCGGTGGCAACTCTAACCTTGATGTCCTGCCCCGGCATGGCCATGGGCCCTCAGAGCAGGTCATCGATGGCAGGCTTATTATACAGGGAATGAATAGCATAAGTGCCCGGGACGTCTATACGGGCAGGCTGATTTGGAAAAAAGAATTTGAAAACCTGGATCAAGATACATGGCTGGTCTATTACGATGAAACCTACGATGGGGATAATCCACTCGATCCCAAATATAACCAGGTGCATTTACCCGGGGCCAATGCAAGGGGTACCAATTTTATTGCCACCAGGGAATATGTCTATGTGATAGAAAGTACAAACTGCCACCTGATCGATATCAGGACAGGCAAGCTGGTCAAATCGATTTCTACCGGCGATGCCACTACCGAGAAGCTGGCATACATCGGGGTATATGACGATCTGCTGATCCTGGGGAATAATTTCAGCGACTACCCCGAGATTACAGAAGAGGGTGACGAACCGAAGAAACAGATGTTCAGGAATTATGATATTACAGCCAGCAAGGAACTTATCGTCATGGACCGGTTCACCGGAAAAGAGATATGGAGGATCAAGGCCAATCACGGGTTCATTCATAACGCGGTGATTGCAGGCGACGGCCTGATGTTCTGCCTTGACAAACTTCCGCAGGGGGTCGAGACAAGGCTTAGAAGGAGGGGAATGGATCTGCCTGAAGGATCGAGGCTGCTCTATCTTGATATTAAAACAGGGGAAATCCTCCACGAAGAGACCGAAAATATATTCGGATCATGGCTCGGTTATTCTTCAGAACATAAATTGCTTCTTCAGGCAAACCGGCCATCGAGGGATATGCTTACCGGGGAGGAGGGGAAAAGAATGATCGTATACTCACTCCCATCGAAAGAGGTCCTGTGGGATAGACAGATGTATTATTTGAATCCCCCGATCATTTCAGGTGATAAGATCTATACAAACGGAGAAGGATTCTCCCTGCTTACCGGGGATCCTCTTTATGAAAGGGACCTGATTACAGGGGAGGAGATTAAATGGAATTTCAAAAGGGAATATGGATGCGGGTATGTGGTTGCAAGTGAACACCTGCTGACTTTCAGATCGGCTGCAGCCGGGTTTATCAACCTGGACGTATTTGAGGGCACAGGTAACCTGGGGGGCTTCAAAGCCGGATGTTCGGCCAACCTGATCGTGGCAAACGGGGTTCTCAATTCGCCCGATTATACCCGGACATGCCAGTGCCCTTATCAGAATCAAACCTCACTTGCCCTGATCAATATGCCATGGATGTCCTACTGGACAAACAGCAATTATATGTGGAATGGAAAGCAGGTAAAAAAACTTGGACTGAACATGAATGCCCCTGGTGACAGGACATCTGACCGGAACACCCTGTGGCTCGAGTTTCCGAATGTAGCCGGAATTTCTCCGGGCATTCCTGTGAAAATAGACACAGTTAACTATTTTGAATCAAGGAAAGACCCCATTTCCATTCAATCGGAAAGCACTCCCTGGGTCACTGCAAGCTCCATCGGGGGATTAAGGTCTATGGAAATTACCCTTTCAGAAGAACCTGTGATTGGGAATTCCGTTTACAGTGTTAACCTCTATTTTTCTGAACCGGAAGAGAAGGTTAAAGGGGAAAGGGTTTTTGATGTGACCATTCAGGGCATGAAAGTACTGGAAGATTTTGATATTATCAGCGAAACCGGAAAAATGGATAAAGAGGTGGTAAAGACGTTTTCGGGGATCCCGGCCGGACGTACCCTGACTGTTCAAATGAATCCTGAAAAGGGAAATACCATACTTTCAGGGATAGAGCTTGAACTGGAGAGTACCGGGGCAACTAAAATCGCTGCAAGATGAAACTATTACAAACGAAACTAAGGATCATTACTTTAGTCCTGCTGGCCGGAATAATAAGCCTGGCCTGTTCTACAAGGGTATCAGAATGGGTATTATTAAATTCCCCTGCCAATCAGTATACCCTGGTCTATTTTCACAACGGCCCGGTTGGGGAAACAGTAAAAAAGCAAAACCAGGTAGTGGCAGAAAAAATAAAAGATGCCAATATTCAGTTTAAAACAGTAACCCGGGAGGGAATTCAGGAACCCTATTACGGGCTTTATTATGAAGGCCGTCTCTTTTCAGCGTATAAAACAGTTGAAGAACTGAAAGGCTTGACTACCTCACCCCTGAGGGAAAATGTAGCTGCGGAACTTATGGCCGGAAAACTTTGTGTGATGATTTATCTGAGGTCAGGTTTCAGTGAAAAGGATGAAAAGGGCCTGAGGACCTTGAAAAGTGCAATCGAATCCTCTCCGTTCGGCAAGATCATAACGGTGGTCGAATTGGACAGGAACAGCCGGGAGGAGCATCATCTGGCTTCAATGCTGTTAAATGTGGAAGATGACCTGAAGGACATTCCAGAACCCATGCTGTTTGGTGTTTTCGGCAGGTTCAAGGCACTGGAGCCACTGTTGGGCAGAGGCATCACCGAGGAGAACGTCAACCTGATGATCGATTATTTCAAAGCGGAGTGCAGCTGCCTGATAAAGGATGATCTGCCCGGGACCGATATTCTTTTTACAGGCAAATGGGAGAATCCCCAGACAGCACTCCTCAACAAAATTATCGATGATAATCCTTTGCTTGGATTATAAATGCAGTCCGATTCCCTGTCATATGACTCGCTTGACAGCCGGCCTTTGCCTAAATGGCTTATTGATCAGAAGTCGGGAATAACCACCATACAGCCAAAGGAGATAGTAATGAAGGAGGATCGGTCACTGAGGATCTCCATTATTACTACGGTAACTTTTATAATACTGGTGGTTGCCATTTTAACCATTTATTTGAACAGAAAACATAAGAATCAGGCATCATGAGCTCGCTGAAACTGGTTATAAAGGAACTGCTTTACAGGAGGATCAACTCCCTGGTAATTCTCCTTACCGTAGTGGTGGCAAGCAGTGTATCCGTGGCAATCTACACACTCAGCAAAGCCAGCGAGAATGAAACCAGAAAGATCATGCGTGAGCAGGGCCTGAATCTGTATATTTTTCCCAAAGGGACCAATCTGATAGATTTTTATTCGGTCAATAATACGGAATCTTTTCCCGAGAGATATGTGGATGTTCTTGCCGGATCGGAAACCTTCGACGCTGTCAGGCACCTGACGGGTATCCTGCAGGTAAAATACCCTGAGTGGAAGGATCCCAACGGATCGATACACCAGATCGTATTATCCGGTTATAAGGATGAAGCTCAGCAGAAATACCTTAATCCGCAGGAAACCATGGGATTTGATGTGGAAAAGGGAAGCGTCAGGCTGGGAGTACTGGTAGCAAAGAATGTAATGCCAGGTGAACCTTTTGTCATTGAAGGTGTGGACGGTAAAACCCACAGTTTTACAGTAGCTGAAAGGATGAAAGAGGGAAAGGGTATGATGGATCAGGGAGTAGCCTTCCATCTTGATGACCTGCAGGAACTTCTGGGAATGGAAGGAAAAATAAATAAGATAGAGGCACTGGGATGCATCTGTCATGACGGCAGAATTAAAAATGCCAGGAGCCAGGTACAGGCCATATTTTCAGATCTTGAGGTAACCGAAATAAGCAGTATAGCGGATGCACGTGAAAACCAGCGTCTGATGATGAATAAGTACGGTGCATTCATTATCCCCTTTGTAATCATTTCAGCATTGCTAATAACCGGGCTGCTGTTTCATCAGAATGTAAAGGCCAGGAACCGTGAGATCGGCCTTTTAATAGCCATGGGCCGGAGCTCATCCACTATTCTATTTATGATCTTGGCCAAGGCATTTGTACTCGGACTTGCCGGGGGGATTATCGGATTCTTTACGGGAAGCTGGATTGCCGGCTATTTTGGGAAAGAGATCTTCCGGTTCACTGCACTCAGCATCCGGCCGGAATGGTCAGTTTTATTTTATACCATGATAATCTTCCCCCTCTTATGGATGATCAGCAGTTGGATACCGGCGTTACTGGCCACAAGGATAGATGCTGCAAAAATATTGAGCGAGGAGTAACCGGAAAATAAAGAGGAACGATGCTGGAGATCAGTAATATATCGAAAACATATAAAAGAGGTGCCGAGGAATACAGAGCTGTTGCTGAGGCGACCTTTAGCATAAGCAGCGGGGATTTTGTAACTGTTTCAGGGCCCAGCGGATCGGGAAAGTCGACGCTCCTCAATATTACAGGTGGTTTGATCCGTCCCGATACCGGTAAAGTGATTTACAGGGGAGAAAGCATCTATGATCAGGGAGGGAAGTACCTGGACAACTACAGGAAAAGGGAAGTAGGATTTATATTCCAGCAGTTTCATTTAATGCCGTACCTGACGATAGTTGAGAACATAAGGTTGAGTTGTTATCGGGATTCACATGGTAACGCGATAAATGAATACCTGGAAAAATGTTCCCTGTTGGATATAAAAGATAAATACCCGTCTGACCTGAGCGTGGGAGAGAAACAGAGGGCCGCATTTATCCGTGCGATCATCTCGGAACCACAACTGTTGCTTGCGGATGAACCCACAGGTAACCTCGATCCCCGGAACAGTGAAATACTTATGACCCTGATCAAGGAGTTTCATCACAAAGGGGGAACGGTTATCCTGGTTTCTCATGATCCCGTTATTGCCGGCTATTCCAACCTGGATCTGAACATTGAACAGGGAAGGATTATAGTATCCGGTTCTTCAGTTTAGATGGTTTAACCACCATTAGTCAGACATAACAGCTTCAGTTAATCCAGTAGGAGAATTTCACAACAATACCCCTGTTTTTGGAACGAAGAGCCGTAGGATAGGTGTTCTCTGTATAAACAATAAAGAGGTCCGAAACGGGGGCAAACCGCCACTGAAACCTCATGTTCACATTGACGTTGTCAATCTGGTTATTGTACTGGACAAAAGTGGTAAAGAAAAGATTTTCCGTAAAGGTAAGATCCAGCCGCGGCCCGATCAGGATAAGATTAGCGCTGGTATAATCTTCGGGAAGCTGGATCCTGGCCAGCGAGGTGACAAGAGAGAGACTGCCGTATGGTTGGACCCGGTAGTTCAGGTCGCTGTTAAAACTCAGCCTGTCTCCGTTGTAAAAACCGCCATACCTGCCCCCCAGCTGGTATGTTAAAAGCTGTCGCTGATTGGACTGGTAGTCGAGTGCTATCTCTGACCAGGTAAACTCGCTTCCGGCCGGTATCATTCTGCCGCCTGTGTTGGTGGGATCAAACGGTTCAAAAAGCTTTACATAACCCTCTTCAAGTTCGAGGTTGATGCTGCTTCCGTCAAGCCATGTAAGGGAATAACCCAGCTCTATCTCCCTGTCGGTCATGGAAAAACCAGGTTCAAAATATATATCCATGGTGGCTGCAGGACCATGGTTGGCAATTTTTTCAGATACGGGGTAGAACTTGTAACCTATAGCCGGATTGCTGTGATGATAACCTCTTCGTCTTACAAAACCCATTTCAGCCCGATAGTCACCACCCACATAAGACTGGTTCCACGATGCCATAAATTGTTGCGTCTCATAGGAGATCATTGCTGACGTGGAAAAGCTGTTTCCCTTCCGTTCCGGACTGAAGGAGTGATGATAAAATGCTTTTCCCGTGAGTTTATTGTCTGCACTTGCAAAATTGAATTCGGCCCCTGCCACCCTGTTATATGGATTGGAGTGATATGAGGTATCACTTTCATGTTCCATGGCCTGTTTGTTAGTCATAAACAGACCGAAGTTGGAGCGGCTCAGGACTTTTCTCTGTAAAACAGCTACGCTGAAATTGTTTGCGGCGATAGTGTCACTTCTTCCTGTCTGCATGTTCATCAACCCAACTCGCCAGTTTTCACCTACGCTTCCACTAAGCCTGGCCCCTGCTATTACCGGTGCATCGAGCCCTATACGCCTTGAGAAAAAGGGTCGGACATTATCTGATCCCAGGCTGGCAAAGAGATCACTGTTTTCAAGGAAAAATTTTCTTTTCTCAGGGAAATACAATTCAAAACGGTCAAGATTCAGTTGTTGCTGATCTACCTCGACCTGGGAATAATCGGGAAGAAGAGTTACATCCATGTTCATGGAAGTGGAAAGGATCACTTTTGCATCCAGACCTGCTCCTCCGGAATAATCCGCATCCTCTTCGTTTTCGGTATGATAGGTGGCTTTACCAGATACATAGGGGATCAGCGAAAAACGTATCCCTGAAGCAGGTGGAGGATCCTCCCAGGCAAGGGTTCCCGTGTAAGCCAGGTTTGCCGACTGGAACTGACGGGGTACCGGTGCCCAGCTCGATTTTTCATTGGTTTTCAGATCCATCCGGCTGAAATTGATTCCCCATTCGCTTACCCCGTCATGGTAACGGATGCTTCTGAAGGGGATACTGAACTCTGCGATCCAGCAATCAGGGTAGTTCTGAACCGCCGATCTCCATTTGCAATCCCAGTCCAGAGAAACAAATCCGCCGTTTGCCTGCACCCCATCCCATTGTGCGCCCGCTGCTGAAACCCCGAATGCAAATCCATTTGTCTGGTCATTATAGGTATCGATAAATGCAATGAAATTATCATTTTTCCCGAAGCTGAAATCCCTTCTCATGGATTCGGCGGGTCTTTTCCCCGGCAGTGTATCGTGACATATAATACCCATGTAGATATTTATTCTGTCATATGCTACCATGACCTCGGTTGGTGAACGCGCATATCCTGTATCGATAGGGAGAATTCTGAAGAAAGGTGTTGTTTTTTCTGCCTGTGACCAGACAGCTTCATCGAGGAGACCATCAATCACTATTTCTTCACTGGTTTCATTAGCCTGAAGCCGGAATGAGCCACGGTTCACAGGTGCAGACTGGCCATATAGGTTCGAAAAACCTGTATATACCAATAGCAATATGAATAAAAGTCTCAATCTCATAGTACTGAAGAATTGGCTTCCGGATAACTATTAAGAAACCTGGCGGCTAAGATAGTCAAGGAGATGGAACATCAGCTCCTGATTGGATCTAAAATACCTGGTTTCGGCCAGGATCTCCTCTTCGGGCTGAATAAATGGACCGGGTACAAGTTCTTTCCGGCAATTTTTTACCAGTTCGGATATGCCTTCCGGTGTTATTTCGAGGTGAAACTGCAGGGCAAGTACCTTATTATTATAAATGAATCCCTGGTTTGGGTAAGCCTGGGACACGGCAATCCGTATTGCCCCTTCCGGGATGGAAAATGTATCCCCGTGCCAGTGAAACACCTTCCTGGCGGGAGGCAGGTCATCCCATATTTTATAATCTCCCAGTGCAGGTAAAAATTGCAGGTCATGCCAGCCGATCTCTCTGTTTTCTCCCGGGTAAACTTCCGTATCGAGGGCGGCAGCTATGATCTGTGCACCGAGACATACACCGATGACCGGTTTTCCCGCATCAATACATAAGGAAACCCACTCAATTTCCTCCTGTAACCAGGGATGGATGTGGAAATCATATACACTCATCGCCCCCCCCATGATTACCAGCATATCAATTTCTGAAACCTCTGGGAGCGTTTCATTATTATAGAGCCGGGTAATTGAGAGATCATGTTTTTCTCGTGAAATCCAGTCATTAATAATTCCAGGCCCTTCGTAGGGAACATGCATCAAACACCACACATTTAACCGATCATTCATTACAATTCTCCCTTCTGAAGCGGCACAACAGCTCCCTGACAAAATCCACACTTTCTATATAATATGCGGCTTTGGTCGTTTTTGTTCCCACTTTTACAGTATATGATCCTTCCGGCATAGATTCAAAAGTATATTCATCAGTCCAGTCATCTCCCACTGCAAAAATAAAATCATATTTAGTATCGCCCATTTTATGCAGAGCCGCCCTTCCTTTATTTATTCCTGAGAACTTGATCTCCAGAACCTTGTCTCCATCCATGATCTCCAGGTTAAGGTTGGAGGTCAGTGTGCGGAGTTCATCTTTCAGTTCCCAGGCACGCTGCATCCCCAGATCAGGGTCTGCATTGCGGTAGTGCCAGACCAGTGAAAAGTTCTTATTTTCTATGAATGTCCTGGGGGTCTGATCCACATAGTATTCAAGCAACGGCTGAACAGATTCCTTCCATTCATTGTTGATCTGCTCCATCATATGCCAATCACCTCCCGGTTCCCTCAGCCAGACTCCGTGTTCTGCAATAAAATGGATCTTCCATTTTTCATCAAACCATCTGCCAAGGGTTTCCTTATCCCTTCCGCTGATGATCATAATTGTGTTTTTCTCATCATGAGTTAATTCCTTCAGGATATCATAAAGCCGCTTATCGGGTTTTGCATCTTCGGGATTCTTTCTGAATCCGGAAAGCGTGCCGTCGTAATCCAGGAACAGTATTCGCTTTTTCGATTCTGTATATGCCGCGACAATCTGCTTCATCCGTGTAATATTGATCTTCCGGGTCAGGTTGACCTCCTGGATCTCCTTAACCCCTTCCAGGCTTTTGATGAACTCCCGGGCCCATCTCTCAATAGTATATCGCTGTAACCTTTGCATTAATACCTTGTTCCTTCGAACCTGTTCTTCAACGGGCATTTCGATGGCCTGTCTTATGGTCTTCGAAATATCATCCAGGTTGTTAGGATTGACAAGTAATGCCTCATGCAGCTCTTTGGATGCCCCGGCAAGTTCACTCAGTATCAATACGCCTTCCCCGTTGTGCCTGGATGCT
>CAZIAU010000002.1:0-6612 GCA_964536755.1 uncultured Bacteroides sp.
CATATTGCCTGTTTTATTGTTTTTCGAATCTTTCTCAGAAAGCAGGAATCCTGCCGGGAAAAAAGGATAATTCCAAATGTATGCAAATTCACCCCATTGCGCAATACTTATTGGGATGTGCATTTAAACTTATATTTTGAGAAGAATAATAATTGTAATATTTTTAGTTCTTTTAGTTATGAAAATTGAGATTTACGACACCAAAGAGGCCCTCGGAAGGGCTGCAGCCGCGAAAGGCTCCGGATTGATCAATGAAGCCATCGGCAGGAAGGGAACGGCAAACATCATTGTTGCCACCGGCGCCTCCCAGTTTGAGATGCTGGAAGCACTGAGAAAAAGTAAGGTGGACTGGTCCAGGGTTACGGCCTTTCACCTTGATGAATATATAGGCCTTCCGGTAACCCACCCTGCTTCATTTCGAAAATACCTGAAAGAAAGGTTCGTGGACCACATTCCCATCGGTCAGTTCCATTACGTGAACGGGGAGACGGATCCCCTGGAGGAGTGCAAACGCCTGGGGGCACTAATAGAAAGTCACCCTATCGATGTGGCATTCGTCGGTATTGGCGAAAATGGCCACCTTGCCTTCAACGATCCCCCGGCGGATTTTCAGACCGAGGAGCCATACATTGTGGTAAACCTTGATGAGGCATGCCGCAAACAACAGTTTGGGGAAGGATGGTTCCCATCCGTTGAAGCGGTTCCGGAAACGGCCATCAGTATGTCTGTAAAACAGATCCTGAAATCCGGGACGATTATATGCAGTGTGCCGGACAGGCGAAAAGCGGATGCAGTGAGGGCAGCGGTTGAAGAGGATATATCACCGGAGATACCTGCTTCCATTTTGACCGGGCACCGGGACACATGGCTCTGCCTGGATAAAGAATCATCTTCGCTGTTAAGCAGATAAAGAGTATACGGCTGCCGGATTCACATTTTTCAGGACGGATCATGAATTCGGGTAAAATGAATAGTAATTGAAAATTTTAAACGGATGAACACACTTACCAGATCGTTTCTTTTTACATTTCTTGGCTTTTTCCTGTTGACCGGCTGCCAGCTTCGTGAAAAACCGAAGGAAGCCGGTCCCTGGGCAAAGGCAGATGAGATCGTCAGCCAGATAAAATTGCCCGTGATCCCGGAAGGGTCATTTAAAATCACCGACTTCGGGGGATCCGGGGACGGGAGCAGCGACAATAAGCCTGCGTTTGACAGTGCCGTAAAAGCATGTGAAGAGGCGGGTGGGGGGACTATCCTGGTTGAACCGGGGACTTACCTTGTGAACGGTCCCGTCAACCTGAAAAGTAATATGAACCTTCACCTGCAGGAAGGGGCTGTATTAAAATTCGGAAGTGAACCGGAATTTTACCTGCCGGTGGTCCTTACCAGCTGGGAAGGGACAAGGTGTTACAATTATTCTCCCTTTATCTATGTCTTCAGGGCCAGCAATGTGGCCATAACCGGAAAAGGGGAAATTGACGGGGAAGCTTCGGACACCTGGCACAACTGGAAAGCGATTCAGGGCCAGGATCAGCAGCTGATAAGGAAAATGAACAATGATAATATCCCGGTTGAGGAGCGCCTGTTCGGAGAGGGCCATTACCTCAGGCCGCATCTTATTCAATTTTATGAATGTGAGAATGTGCTTGTTGAGGATGTGAAAATATCTGATTCACCCTTCTGGTGCCTGCACTTCGTATTCTCCGATCATATTACTGTCAGGGGACTTACCTATGAAGCGTTCAACTATAATAACGACGGGATAGATCCCGAATCGAGCGAGAATGTACTCATTGAAAACATTTGGTTCGATAACAGGGACGACAACATTGCCATTAAGGCAGGCAGGGACCTTGAGGCCAGGACCCTGGGCAGGCCTTCAAGGAATATAGTGGTCAGGAACTGCAGGTTCGGGGGATATAATGCCGTGGCAATAGGGAGCGAAATGTCCGGAGGGGTCCATGATGTATATGTGGAAGACTGTGGTTATGCCGGAGAGGTCATATATGGTTTCTACCTCAAGGGGAACCGCGACAGGGGCGGGACCGTTGACCATATCTATGCACGGAACCTGGAATTTGACACTACCAGGTCGACCATTATCATCGATTCAGATTACAAGCACGAGGGAACCTGTTGTCCGCCGCTCTTTAAGGATATTTTCGTGGAGAATATTACTTCCAACCATTCCATTGACCACGGGATATACCTGCAGGGATTTGATGAAAGGCACCTGGATTCCATATTTATAAGTGACGTGGAGATTCGATCAGCATCCATACCGGTTGAGATCCGGAACGTAGATCATCTTGTGATGGATGGAGTGGTGATCAACGGGAAAACCATTACTCTTGAGTAAAGCGTTGCATTAAGGAAATATAAAACCGATACAGATGGACCCGAACCGAAGAAAATTCATGAAAACATTCATGGGCAGTGCAGCCGGACTGGGGACTGCTTCCATGCTTTCATCATTCATTCAGTCCCCGACAGGTCAATCTCAAACTGATCATAATGCTGCAGTGGACCTGACAGGTGATATGCAGGCGGACATCGAAAACCTGAAGATCACCGATATCAGGTATATCAGGATGAGATTTCCCGGGAACGTACCGCTGATGTGGAACTCCATTGTTTCCTACGGGGGAGGCCCCCATTCCATGAACCTGCTGGAAGTGCATACCAACCAGGGGATCACCGGCCTGAGCATCCCTTCCGGAACCTCCTCCCTTTGCCTGGGGATGATTGATCATATAAGGGATGAGAATCCGTTTGACGTGGAGCGGATCTGGGACCGCATGTACCGGCACGAACGAAAACCGGTTGCCAAGGGAGATTTTATCAAGGCCATGGGATCGGTCGACCTTGCCATCTGGGATATTATCGGGAAGGCACTGAACCTGCCGGTCTACAGGGTGCTGGGAGGGTTCCGGAAAAAGATAAGAGTATACGCCGCAGGCGGCTATTACGAGGAGGGTAAGACAGCACTCGACCTTGCAGGAGAGATGGAAGGATACGTAAGCGAAGGATTCAGGGCGGTGAAGATGAAGGTGGGGGGAGCTTCATTCGGAGAGGATGTGGAAAGGGTAAGGGCAGTCCGGGATGCCATTGGCCCCGGCGTGGACCTGCTTGTTGATGCCAATAATAAATGGAAAGCCTACGAGGCCATCCAGTTTGGCCGTGCCATACAGAAATACAATCCCTTCTGGTTCGAGGAGCCTGTGGAGCCTGATGATTTCAAGGGGTGCGCTGATGTAAGACAGGCCCTGGATATGGCCGTTGTGGCGGGTGAGAACGAATTTACCATATGGGGTGCCAGGGAGCTGATAGAGGCCGGAGCTGCCGATATCCTGAACCTGGATACGGTAATTTCGGGCGGAATAACCGAGTACAGGAAGATAGCGGCCCTTGCCTCTGCCTTTCATATCCCGGTATCGCCACACGGAAACCCGCATATGGCCATTCACCTGGTTGCTTCCCTGCCCAATGCGCTTATCATGGAGACCTATCCCGGGGTACAGAGCAGGCATAATCCGGTCCTTCCCCTATACCCGGTGAAGGATGGGTATGTGGAAGTCCCGGAGAAACCGGGACTGGGGATCGATCCCGATCCGGAACTGGTTAAAAAATACAGGGTAAGTTAACCAAATACATATTTGTGAGACTATTTAAAAGAATCGGGGTATTCCTGGCTGCTATTGCTCCCGGGTTATTCCTCATCGGGTACAATATCGGTACCGGCAGCATAACCACCATGGCCTCGTCGGGAGCGGCCTACGGGATGACGATGATCTGGCCCCTGCTGCTCTCCTGCATCTTCACCTATTTCCTGGTCATGCTTTTTGGCCGGTATACATCCATAACGGGACTGACCATACTTACCAGTTTCAGGAAATATATCGGAGCATGGGTTGCCCTTTTTGTGCTGGCTTCCCTGCTTATCAGCGAATGGGTAAGCTGCATGGGCCTGATGGGGGTGGTAACCCAGGTGGTGCAGGAGTGGTCAAGGCCACTGACCCGCTCCGGGAACGGGTTCAGTCCGGTGGTCACGGCACTGGTTTTCGGAGGGCTCTTATATTATCTTTTCTGGAATGGAAGACACAAGGTCTTTGAGAAGGTACTGACCGTATTCGTGGCGATCATGGGCATCAGTTTTTTGCTCACCATGTTCATGGTGATCCCTGATCCGGATGAGGTCCTGCAGGGACTGATTCCCAGTATCCCGGATGACCCGGATGCAATGCTCCTTATGGCAGGGATGGTGGGGACCACCATGGGGGCGATCCTATACGTGGTCCGTTCAATCCTGGTCCAGGAGAAGGGCTGGAAGGCAGAGGATTTCAAGTCTGAACGCCGCGATGCCATCATTTCTGTTTCAATGATGTTTATTCTGAGCGTGGCCGTGATGGCAGCTGCGGCCGGAACCCTGCATCCGCTCGGACTGAAAGTGGATAACGCTATCGATATGGTGAAGCTGATGGAGCCGCTGGCAGGCAGGTTCGCCATCTCCATCTTTGTAGGGGGCATAGTGGCAGCGGGACTATCATCGCTGTTCCCCATCATCCTGCTTGCTCCATGGCTGTTTGCCGATTATAACGACAAACCCCGGAACATGAAATCCACAAGCAGCAGGCTTCTGGTACTTTTCGGGGTGTTACTGAGCCTGGTGGTACCTGTTTTCGGGGGCAGGCCTGTACTTGTGCTGATCATTGCACAGGCCATGACTATCATCGTAACCCCGCTTATCCTGGCACTCATGCTTTATATCTACAATAAAAAGTCGATCATGGGTGAGAACAGTGCGGGACCGGTTTCAAGCATTTCTCTCGGGGTGATCCTGCTTTTCACTATAGCCATGGCTGCAGCGGGGATCATTGGCATCGCCGGTCAATTAAGATAGAATGGAGATGGGCACCGATGCAAGATAGAATGGAGATGGGCACCGATGCAAGATAGAATGGAGATGGGCACATATCGATGCCTCCCCTGCAACGAAAACTGGTGTTTTGGTAGTCATTATTACTATATTCCTCTGACTGACAGTTATGATCATGTGCGGGGTTTAACAAAAGGGAGATAAATTGGAGCAGAAGAACATAATCATAGAGGGAATTCACTATTCCACAAAGAAAGTGATACGCATCGGTATCAGGAACGGGATGATCTTCAGCCTGGCCGATATTGATGCAATATACTGGCCAGGGGAAAGTGCCCGGGAAAAATTGCCGGTAATTGCCCCCGGTCTGGTGGACCTTCAGATAAACGGATTCCGGGGTGTTGATTTCAACAGCCCGGACCTTACCCCGGAACAGATCGGAGCTGCTTCGTCAGAACTGCTGAAATACGGGGTAACCAAATATTTTCCAACCATTATTACTGGATCAAGGAAAAGGACTTCCGCTCTGCTGAGTGCATTTGCCGGGGCATTCAGACAGAAGGGCATTGCTTCCCAGATGATAGTGGGTATACATCTTGAAGGACCGTTTATTTCGGCCGAGGACGGACCCAGGGGTGCACACCCCAGGAGATATTGCATGGATCCTGACATATCTCTTGTAGAACGGTGGCAGAAGGAAGCCGGTGGAAAGATCCGTCTCATCACCATGGCCCCGGAGCTGCCGGGAAGCCTGGCACTGACAGAGGCCTGTGTGAAAATGGGGATCATAGTGGCCATAGGACATACCTCGGGGGACAGCCGGGATATCAGGATGGCCGTGGATGCCGGCGCTACCCTCTCCACCCACCTGGGGAACGGGTCACATGCGATGCTTCCCCGTCACCCCAACTATATCTGGGACCAGCTTGCAGAGGATCGGCTCTATGCCAGCATGATCGCGGACAGGTTCCACCTTCCCGATCCGGTCATCAGGGTATTTATAAGGGCGAAGAGGGACAGGGCCATCCTGATCAGCGACGGGATGCCCTTTACGGGACTGGAACCCGGGATGTATGATTCCCCGGCTGCAGGAAAGATCATCCTTACTGAAGATGGAAAGCTGCATAAGGCGGGCAACCCGGGGATACTTGCCGGATCGGCAGCTACCCTCCTGGAGGGAATAGAGAGGATACGGGACATAGAGGACTTTGTAACCGCGTGGGATATGGGATCCAACCATCCCGCAAGGCTCCTGAACCATTCATCCAGCCACGGGCTGCAGGTGGGGGCACCGGCAGACCTGGTACTCCTGGACCCCGGCCTGGACAAGCTGAAGGTTCTTCAGGCCTATAAGAACGGGGTCAATTACATTTTCGGAAAATCCTCCTGAAAAACAATTCTTTTAATTTCATCGTGGATTTTTTTAAATTGTCGGATTCATTCGTTGTATGGCCGATGAGATTCAAACATACCTGACAAAGGTTATTCAGAGTTCAGAATTTCAGAATTCGGAGAAATACCAGAAACTGCTGAAATACCTGGTGAAATCGACTCTTGAGGGTAACGTTCCCAAGGAGATAACCATTGCCATGGAACTATTCGGAGTGGAGATAAAGGACGAAACCCTGGGAGAATCCAATATACGGGTATATATACATAATGTCAGGAAGAAGCTGGATTCATATTACCGGAATGAAGGACGAACCGATAAGGTTCAGTTCAAGATCCCCAAAGGG
>CAZIAU010000002.1:6622-21421 GCA_964536755.1 uncultured Bacteroides sp.
TATAATTTCAGGTCCTCCATATTCATAGGATCTGTCATTGTCCTGTTGATACTGGCTGATATCTTTTTCCTCCGGATCAATCCTAATACTCAATCCAGGCACTTAAGAAGGGAATATACCCACGGGATATGGAAAGATTTTATAACCAAAGATGTCCCACTGGTGCTGACCATCGGGGATTACTATCTTCTTGGAGACGAAACTTTTCCTGACAGGTCAAGGTTCCTGAGGGATGTCAGGATCAATTCGGAGGGGGATTTTGATGATTTTCTCCTTGAATATCCGGATTATGAAAAAACACTTGTCAGGACAAAACACACTTTCCTGGGCAAGTATGCAGCGATCTGCACCGGTAAGCTTGGCCGGTTAATGAATATGGTAGGAATGGATTATCGTATCATCCTTGCATCGGAGTTCCAGTGGCAGAACCTTCAAGACTTCAATGTTATTTATGTGGGATCATTTAAATCACTGGGAATCCTGGGCCAGCTAACCAAGAACTCCAATTTCAGCTTCAATCTTTACCCCAATGAACTATATTTTCACGATCTGGAAAAGGATTCCCTGTTTCAGTATCACCCTGTGGGTTCTGATATGGAGGATGCATTTGAAACGGACTATTGCATTGTGACCAAAATACCGGTTTCGGATAGGCAGGATATTCTTATGTTTATCTCGGTGAGAGATATCGGACTGATCGCTGCTGTAGATTACATGACAAATGCCGGAACCCTGAGATCGTTCGAACAGGTCCTGGAATCTCAATACGCCGGCTCAGACTATTTTGAAGCTTGTTTCAGGATCCAGGGAATGGATCGCAATTCCATGAATATCGACCTGCTGCACGTAAACTCTCTCCCGGCTTCCTCGTTTTTTGGAATGGGACCGGGGAGTGAGGAAAGCCCTTAATGAAAAAGGGGGCTGCACCTTATGATACAGCCCCCCGATTTTATTCACTTGTTCATTAAAGCCTACTTAATGAACTTGCCTGTTTCAATCCTGTCCGAAGAAAGTCTCATCCGTACCAGGTAGATGCCATGTGGCAGGCCGGCCGTACTGATATCCAGGGATTCCTGGTTCCTGGTTGTTACAGCGTCGAGCAGCTTACCTGTAATACTGTAAATCTCCAGCATTTCCATTTCCGAGGAATTGAAAACCTTCAACTGGTCGCTGAGTGGACTGTAGTATAACCTGATATTATTTACAGGATACATATCAATCCCCACGGTTGAAACGGTTATGGTAACAGTATATGTCTGGGTGGTTGTACCATCCTCTGCTGTTACGACAACAGTAGCCATACCGCTCAGGGATGAAACATCGACAACGGTTTCTGCTTCAACCACCATGGCATTGGCGTCGGTGGCCTCAGCATTCACTGTTACAGAAGTTGTTCCCGGGGGAGCTTCAAGGGTATAGTCTAAAACGGCCGGGTCAAACGGTGGAACGAGGTCACCCACATCAACAGTCAGGGATGACAGGGTTGCATCCGAGGATGGCGGAGCAGGGGCCCCTCCCATGTAGGTAACGTGGAGTACCGGTGCAGGGTCATCACTGTCCTCAAAGGCCCCGGATTCCCTGTAACCAACAGTATCAGATACATCAGTGGGTGTCAGGATAAAGACTATGGCATTCCCGTTTACCCATCCGTCTCTCATCACGATTTCCTGGATCAGAGGGGCAATATTCACTGTCCTCTGTGAGTCAGCTACCGCATGTTTATTTTCCCAGTCGGGAGGAGTCCATTCAACCATTGCCATGGTTTTTTCGCGGCTCGTAATATTTGCACTGTCCTCAGTAAAGGGCGCTGCATCGTCTGCGGCTTCGGCGTAGATCTGAAGAGTTAATGGCCCGTCAGAAGGCTGGTCGGCCGAGAACTGAAGATAGGCACTGGATACGGTTGCGCCAAAGCCCACAGGAAGCATATAGCGAACACCAACGGCCTGGGCGTCGGAACCGTCCCTGCCGAGTTCAAGATCAGAACTTGATACATCCACCGCGCCGAAACCAGAACTGGCAGGCAATATGGTCTCTTCAGCATCATCGTTGCCATCAGCAATCGGAATGGCTATGCTTTGGGGGATAATGATCTCATCAAAGGTAACCACCAGTTTTGGAGCAGCTGTTTCTTCACCGTCGAATGACTCAAACTCCCTGTTTATATCCTCTGTCTGGGAAGTGTCTCCATGGAGGACTATCATTAAATTATTTCCGGCCTCCCATCCGTCAAGTCCGATAATTTCATTGATGATAGCACTTATGTCAGGCGTCTGTTCCGCTTCGCCATGATCATCTTTGGCCACGGAGGCAGGCGGTGACCACTCCACTGTTGCGGTTGTTGCGGGATGACTGGAAACACTGAACGGGTCCGAGGTGAAAGGTGCGGCCACCGCGGCTTCACTGGCTCCGTATATTTCAACGGTCATATCAGCATCAGTTGTACCCGGCTCTATGGCGTCGACTTCGAACTGAACGTATGCATTCCTTACGACTGTACCTGCCGGGATCTGCACATCCCTGAAGATCAATCCCACAAACTGGGGTTCATGATCAAATATAACTTCCAGGTCAGAACTGGTAAGATCAACGTCTCCAACTACACTTCCCCCGGAAGCTGACGCAAATTCTTCTGCATCATCACCGGGATCAATAATCGGGATTTCAATTGTGGCTTTGGGTTTATAGGCGTAAGTAACCACCAGTTTAGGAGCAGCTGTTTCTTCGCCATCGAATGATTCGAATTCCCTGTTTATATCCTCTGTCTGGGAAGTGTCTCCATGGAGGACTATCATTAAATTATTTCCGGCTTCCCATCCTTCAAGTCCGATGATTTCATTGATTATAGCGCTCAGATCAGGTGTCTGTTCCGCCGGACCATGATCGTCTTCGGCCACTGAGGCAGGGGGCGACCATTCCACTGTCGCGGTCGTTGCGGGGTGACTGGAAACACCGAACGGGTCCGAAGTGAACGGTGCGGCCACCGCGGCTTCACCGGCCCCGTATATTTCAACAGTTATATCAGCATCCGTTGTACCCGGCACCACAGCGTCAACTTCAAACTGAACGTATGCATTCTCAATGACTGCTCCTGCCGGGATCTGCACATCCCTGAAGATCAATCCCACATAGGTTGGTTCATGATCAAATACTATTTCGAGGTCAGAACTGGTGATATCCATGTCACCAACTACACTCCCCCCGATAGTAGAGGCAAATTCTTCTGCGTCATCACCGGAATCTATAATGGGGACTTTAATAGTGAATGAAGGGGTATAATCGTAGGTAACCACCAGCTGCGGGGCAGCTGTTGGTTCGCCATCGAATGACTCGAATTCCCTGTTTATATCCTCAGTCTGAGTTGTGTCTCCCACGATGACCATCATAATATTATTTCCGGGGGCCCATCCTTCAAGCCCGATAATTTCAGTGATAATAGCGCTCAGATCAGGCGTCTGTTCCGCTTCACCATGATCGTCTTCGGCCACAGAGGCGGGTGGCGACCAGGACACGGTTGCGGCTGTTTTGGGGTGACTGGAAACAGCGAAAGGTTCCGAGGCGAAAGGTGCGGCCACCGCTGCTTCATTAGCCCCGTATATCTCAACAGTTACAGCAGAATCCGTTGTACCCGGCACCACAGCGTCAACTTCAAACTGAATGTACGCATTGGTTATGATGGCACCTGCCGGAATCTGCACATCCCTGAAGATCATTCCAACATAGGTTGGTTCATGATCAAATGTTATTTCGAGGTCAGAACTGGTGGGATCAGTGTCTCCAACTACCGATCCTCCAACATCTGATGCGAATTCTTCCACATCATCGCCGGAATCGCTTACCCGGACCTTGATGGTGGTCTGAGATGATGCGAAAAGCGTAAAAATAACGCTGAACGCAAAAATCATGGTTAATCGATTGAAAATCTCTCTTTTCATAATTGGGGTTTTAAGGAATAATTAAAATTGTATAATCATGTGAAAGTAAAGATATGAAATAATTTAAATAATAGATATCAGTATTTATATTATAGATGATAAAACCTCTTCATATATTGTTACACTGTACCTGACGCGTAAATCTTCGATCCAGTTCTTCATTTCAACACTATCTGATCCTTCATTTGACCATAACTTTTTCCCGGTAATCTCCAGCAGCATCATGGCATCCCTGTACTCCTGGAACTGAAACCGGAACTCCGGGTATTTTTCCTCCAGTTTATAATTCTCATATTGGATCAGCCTGGCTGATACGAATTTCTGATACAGCGAGAAAATGTATTCCTTGATCGGAAGATCCCTCTCTTCAGTTGAAAAGGATCCCATAAAATCGATCAGTTCATTTTGATATACACTTATGCTGTCCAGAGAAAAGAGCGGCTCGTTGAAAGAGTGGTCCGCCGGCGCTACCCAGTTTCCCCTGTATACCCTTTCATCGGCAAGCCTGTAAATGGTATCAAGAGCACCCGGATTCTCTTTGAAGTTCCAGTACTTCTTCAGTTTTTCAACAAAAGAATCTTCTATCATCTGTGCTCTTGCATCTTTCGCCTTGATGATCAGATCAATTATTTCCTGCTCAGTCCTGGTCTCACCCGTTCTTTCACGCTTTTCATCAAGCCTGATTATATGATACCCGTAGCTGGATCTCACCGGCAAAGAGATCTCCCCGGGTTTCATGCTGTATACAGCTTCCTCGAAAGGGTATTCCGTTTGAAAAGCGGTAAAAAATCCTGTATTCCTCGGATTTCCCAGGGTCATGGTGTCATCCGCACAGGATTTGGCCACCTCTTCCAGAGATTCCCCGGCCATGATAAGGTTACGTAAACTAATGGCGGTGTCATAGGCCTTCAGGGTGTCTTCAGGACCGGAACCGTTTTCCAGTTTCACAAGGATATGAGTTGCATTCACTTCGTAATTCAGTCGTTCCAGGGATACCCCGGCAAGTTCGGCTGCTTTCTCTTTATCAATAAGATAAGGAGCTGCAAGCACCATCCTGTACTCAGCCAGTTCATTAATGAAGTTGACATTTTTATTCACCTGCTCCTCCCTTGCCTGTGCAAGTTTTAACTGGAAATCGATAAATAAATCCAGGTATTCCATGATATTCTGCCTGTTGTATTCCTCTCCTGTTTGCCTGAAGTGAAAAAGGAATTCATCCCTGGTAATTTCCCGGTCATGCACTTTCATCAAGATTTCATCCCCTGATTCCCCGTATGCAAAAGGAATCATGCATTTCAACAAAAGAAAAAAAGCGAATGCCATTCTGCTCAGATAAAACCTTACCTCTTAATTATTTTGCCGGAGGAGGTCGATTTCAAACCTTTATTGTTTTCGAACTCTATCTGGTACAACAGTATGCCCGAATGTGAAATATCTCTCAGGTTAACAGTAAAATCGTTTTTGCCCTGATTTACCGTTTCGAATTCTGTATATAACTCTCTCCCCATCAGGTCGAATATCCTGATCGTCATGTGCGAGTTCCCGGTTGCATCGAAATTGAAAGTAACCTGGTCGTCAAACGGGTTGGGGTAGGTCCGGATCCCGCTGGCTAACCTTATCTCTTTTTCCGGTACAGAGACATACTGGGGCCACCACCTGTTGGCGCCCAGCGGCCTTTCGCCATCAGCAGCGGTGTATGAGCGTGAATCCGTATTGTAAGCGAAATCAAATGCCCCTTCCTGTACCTCGCCCAGTACCAGTGGATTCTCATCGGCCCATGGACTCGGGGTATCCATGCCCTGTATACTGAAATCATTCTCGCAATAGAATTTCCAGTAATCCAGGTTCAGGGGAGGAGGATTTTCGAATGTCAGTTCTTCCCTGAAAAGCCCCGAGGTATCCACCTGCCCGTTCTGTATGAATTTCACAAGGTCAGGTGTGCTTTCCGGATCGAGTGCCATCAATTCTTCATTGGCAAACCACTGGGTCCGCAGTTCTTCCCTGTACCAGATGGTATCTGTATGATTCGGGTCAATATTATCATAGAAAGTGTAGAGACTGTCAGGTCCGTATTCATCCAGGATGGCCCCGATGGTATCCTCCACGTACCAGTTGTTGTTACTCAGATCGAAATACCTGTTAGCGTTATCATAACCGTAGTTCTTTTCATGATTGACGGTCAGTGAATCACACCTGAACATCGGGTCATGCTCCTTGTTGTTCCCCCTGTATAAATAGTTATAAAACAGATTGTTCGTGATGTTCACTGTATACATGTAATCCAGGGCCATATTGTGGTTCAGGCTGGTCTGGAATACGGTATTGTGGTCAAAGTTCGCAAATATTATGGCCGCGCCATCTGAGCGGAGCTGGGTGGCCGTATTGTTATAAATGGTACAGTTTGAGATCCAGAGAGTATCGTTCCTGTTGCCCCTTGTATCGATAATCCTTCCATTGGCAGGGCCATCAGGTCTGACAGAGTTTCTCAGTATGGAATTCTTAAGTACTATTGTATTGTATTTGGATCCTGTCCGGACAAAGGACTGGGCCGAATAGTCCATAACACAATCGTCAATCTCAATCCTGCAACTATCTGCAAGTACATTGATCGGCTGGTTAGCGGATGCACCGAGTTCATCCCTTCCAAGGATATAGACTCTTTGAAGGATCAGGTCTCCGCTTGGACTGAACTGTTTTTCGGATGTACCTGTTTCATCGACACCGGGCTGGATAACAGCTTTTGACCCCGGTCCGTCTTCGGTCCTGATAATAAGTCTGTAGCCGGAATGGGCGATAGTGCCATTAAGCAGGTAAACACCGTTCCTTCTCAGCTCGAAGATCGTGTTGCCGGGATCTGCACAAGTCTCAATAGCATCATTCAGGGCACCGATTTCCAATCCTGCGTCAGGTTCAACAACTACTACATCTCTTTGTCCCATTGCAGGCTGGCTGAAAGCAAGAACAACAGTGAAAAACAGAAAGCAGATTCTTTTTTTCATGATTATTTGAATTTAGTTTAACGTATATGTTTATTAATTAGTTAAAAATTATATTTGAGCCCGATCTGGGCTATATACCCGTAATATTCCAGCTCCGTAAAATAGCCGGTGATCAGTCTGACTGACCGGTCGGGCTGATTAAATATATTGGAAGCGTTAATATTTAATGAAAGTTGCTTGTATATCCTCTGTTTGAGCTGGAAATCGAACCTGTAGAATTCAAGGGTCCCTTCCCTGTCAGCCCCATCGGGTCTTCTTTGCTCCCTGGTCAGGATATCGTCCTGGAAGTTGAAGGAGAGACGCACAGAGGTACCCCATCTCCTGTTATCATACCCGATACCCAGGTTTGCCAGGTAATTTGGCTGTGACAACAGCCGGTCGGCGTAAGCTGTATCATGATTAACATAGATGACCCTCGGGGCATAAAGAACTACTCCGTAATCCGGGTTCAATGCCCTTTCTACAAGTGTTTCGGAGTACTCCGTACTGGATTTCATGATCGTGAAGTTTGCATTAAGGACAAACCCTTTCACAGGCAGAAAATCCAGATTTGTCTGAAGGTCAAATTCCAGTCCCCTGATAACCGACTCGTTCTTATTGTTGACCGGATATGTAACGGTATAGCCCAGGGTACTGGCAGCCAGATTCAGCTCAGCCGGGTCCGTGTCGGTACCGGCTCGTACGAGTGCATTCCTGGTCCAGAGAAATCCTTCAATATTTTTTTGAAAAGCACCGACAGTAAAGAGTCCGAAACGGTTTTCATAGAAGGTGAATATCAGGTCAAAATTCTCAGATGCTGCCGGTGCCAGTGATGTATTCCCCAGGTCGGCTGTCCTTGAGTTTGGATGTATTATCTCTTTTGGGGCAAGTTGGTCATAATCGGCCCGTGAAAGCGTGTTTGTATAGGCAAGTCTTATGTCAAACCAGCTTGTGGGCTTGATCTTCAGGTGGATCTGGGGCAGAAGGTTGTAATAGTCATTGGAAGCCGTGGTATCTCTGAAAATATCCCGGTCCTGTTCCTGGTTCTCACCCTCGGGCAGGGCTTCAGCAATCTTGGCGTCATATCTCAGTTGGGTCCTTTCATACCTGGCTCCGGGAATAAAAGTAATATACCTGCCAAAGTTGATCTCTGTCATCAGGTAATAGGCCTTGATGGATTCATCTGTCACATAATCATCCTTACCTGCCGAATATATCCTGAACTCCCAATCCTCCAGATAGTTTTCATAGATGTCGGCCATCAGGTCAGCGTCCAGGACTTGGTTTACAGACAGGTACTCATATTTACCATTCATAAAATCGGCAGGGACATACTCTTTATCCAGAAAATTGATCAGCTGTAATTTATCCGTTGTGCCTTCGGTGGTTATAGTATAATCGGGATATACTGCAAGAAAGTCCGACACTTCCTGGGGGTAGTCAATCCTTCGGCCCGTCCTTTCATTGGTCCTTTTCCGGTGTTTGTAACGGTGTTTTGCACCGGCCTTCACAAATCCCGACACCTTGCCCAGTCTGAAAGGGGTCTGCCAGTTCAGTAAAAAACTGGTTTCAACCTCGTTGGCATCGTAGGTCACATTCCTTGATTCATAGAAATAGTTTTGTTCCAGGATTTCATTCACGTTTTCAGGTGCGGGGAGTCCAGATCAAAGGAAGCCCCCAATTCATATCCGATAAAGGCGGATGGTTGCCTGAAATCATACCGGGTACCATAAGGTTTTTCATTGATGGATTGTGAACGGGAGGCGCCCCAGTCAAGAACTGAACCCAGAAGGAAATGTTTCCCTTCGATGGCGTTTGAGAACAGCAGTTGATCGATATCTTCATCAAATCCCTTAAAATATAAACGGTTGTTATTAAGTGAGAAATCCTTTACCCGGTCATTGATATTCCTGTCCAGGTACCCAAAGAAATTGCTGACCTTTATGGTGGAGGAAGGGCTTATTTTCCAGTCCATCAAAATACTTCCCCCCAGACGGATCCTCTCCTCCACGTTGGCCTGCAGTTCCATCCCGGCTATCCTTGGCTGAATGAAGGTTTCACCTGCATCATAGTCGGGAATGCCCTGAACAGCGTAGTCAACATCCATTTTATCCGAATTCCGCTCGGCAATATCTGCATTACCGGTGATCATCAATCCAAGTTTATTATTAAAGAACCTGTTGCTGATATAGAAGGTCCCGCGGTAGTTGCTCAACGATTTGGACTGTCCGCTGTATCCCGTGAGGACCCCGGCATTCATTTTGAAGCCGACCGGTGCTTCACGAAGGGTAAGGTTAACTGTGCCTCCAAGGCCGTCAGCATCCATGTCGGCTGTATTTGCTTTGAGTACTTCGACCCCGCCGAGGATCTCAGGAGCTATCATACTGAGGTCCGTACTCCTGTCGTTGATTGCCGTGGAGGGCGCCATGTGGCCACCGATGGAGATGGTGTTATACTTGGGTGCCAGGCCCCTGATAATGATCTTCTGTCCCTCTCCGCGGTTCCTTTCCACCATAAGTCCCGGTAACCTGCCTATTGCTTCAGCAACATTAACATCGGGCAATTCCTGTAACTTTTCGCCGGAAACCACGTTGGAGATCCCCATGGCTTCCAGTTGCTGGTGTATGGCTGCAACCTGCCCTCTTGCCTGTCCGTATGCCACCACCTCCAGCAGCTCTACCGAAGAAACCTGCATCTGCCTGTCAAGTTTGTAAACTTCACCCCTGATTATTTCAACTTCAATTTCCTCGGCGGTGTACCCGATAAAGGATATTTTCACTTTTTGTTGTCCCGCCGGAACTCCCAGGAGCTGGTAGTTCCCGTTTGCGTCAGCTGTGGTCCCGAGGTTTAAATTTTCGATTAGGATCGTGGCCCCGGCAAGTGGCAGTCCGTTCTCATCGGAGATATGGCCGGAGATATTACCGGTACCTGTCTGGGCGTTTGCTGTGGTAATTAATAGAGAGCCCAGAATAAGATAGACAGTCAGTCTAAGGGATAGTAGTTCCCGAGTTTGACAGTTGAATTTTTCAAATATTTCACAATCAGGCGCATAAGTACCTAATGTTAGGTTTGTGACACTACATTTCCGGCTATTTGGCGATTATTTTCGGGGGGATCTTCATGCCAATGGCTTTCATTAGGCTTGCAGCATTCGTGGGGATATCTGTTCTTACCCAGATTTTCTCTTTCCTGACTTTAATCGGGATGGCCATTACCTGGGCCAGCTCGTCCATTGCCTGAACCACGGTAAGCTGACGGGGCTTGATTGTCCCTTTGGTAATAGATTTCTTTTCCAGGAGCTCATAGCTGTCCCGCAATGCCTTTGTCAGATGAGCCTCGCATAAATAGGCCAGGAAGCATAGTACCAGGTGTCCAATGATCCGGTCGTCAGTCCAGTGGAACATTGGGCGGGTTTTCAGCGTACCCTTGATTTCCCCGAAGGCATCCTCCACCTTCCACAGTTGTTTGTAATTTGTTACGATCTCCGCCGGTGACATAGATGTGACATTGGTGATCACGCCAAAGAACCCGTCTTTGGCTGCTTCCTCGGCTATGGCCTTGTGGTTAAGTTCACACTGGTCATTGCCTTCTATTTTGACATACTTTTTGTAATTGCGGTTGGTAATTAGCTTTTTCGCCTTCTTCTTATCAGCAGCTATTTTCTTTTTGATCTTTTCTATCACATCTTCCCGGGTCTTTCTGTCTCGCTCAGCCCTTGACTTTGACCAGGTGATGATACACCGGTCTTCCCTGATCTTGGTTTCATATACAGCCAGTTCTTCATTAATCCAGGTAAAATTTTCAATCTGATAAAAATCCTCCTGCACCTCTTTCTCCATGGAGCCCATCTTTAACCCCACGATAAACTCACCCTGGTTATTGCGGATATGCTCCAGGTTATCGAAAGAGAACAGTCCCCGGTCAGCAATGAAAATAAAACGTCGTATGGAGAACTTCTTCTCCATCTTATCCACGATGTTGTTTAGTGTATTGCCCTCAAAAGTATTGCCCGGATGTATCTCGAAACATAGTGGGATCCCGTTCGTGTCAGTCAATAAACCCAGCACAACCTGGGTACAGTCAGTGCGCATCTCTTTGCTGTAACCAAATCGCCGAAGCTCATCCAAGTCTTCCCTTGTACTCTCGAAGCGCAGGGTAGTAAGATCATACAAAACTACATCTACATTGATCGTGAACAGATCTTTCTCCCATTGGTATAAGAACTTCTCTATCTCGCTTTTGTGTTGGGCCAGTAAATCTAAACTCCGGTAGATATGCTGTAGTTCTATATCATGATCGATCATCCCAGGGTATAATCTCTCTATCCAGTTGTCATATAGAGCCAGCTTAGATACCGGTTTGATAAACCGGGAACACAATTGGGTAAATACAACCTTCTGAAAGTCAAACTGCAATCTCTCATGATCACCGGTTATTTTCCGTAAAACATCCGTTACGCCCAACTGATCTGCCATCCGTTCCAACACCAGCAATGGACCCAGTATGTAGGTGCTGTCAATATCGATCTCTTTGGCCAGGTTAAAAATATTGGCCGTTTCCAGGTGCTTATTGATTGCCTCGGCAAGTTCCTCCAGCTTATTCTCCTCCACCCGGCCCAATGACAGCAGTACGCGCTGCTTAACCTTACCGTCTTGGCGGAAAGACTCTACCAGGTGATAATAGGCCTGTCCCCTTTGATTTTTGGTGACTCGGATATACATGATTGTAGTTTAACTACACAAATCTATATATTATCCAAATAAAATCAATGTTTTGTTGAAAGATTGTTCACTACACTTTCGAAAATCATAACCCTCACCCTAGTGTTTATAGGGGTTACAGAGGGGCTAACCCTCATGAACTGTCAAACTCGGGAGATCCTCATCCCTGAAACACTTGACAATCTGGAAATATTTGTCAAAACCAGCCACCATCAACAGTTGTTTGAAGGTCTGGGGCGATTGGGGCAATGCATAGAACTCACCCGGATTCATACGTGATGGAACTACGAAATCTCTGGCTCCTTCCGGTGTGGATTTTATCAATACCGGCGTTTCCACCTCCAGGAAACCCTGTTCGCTCATATATTTCCTCACCTCAAAAGCCATCCGGTGACGTAATTGCAGATTCTTCCTGACCACCGACCTCCTCAGGTCCAGGTAACGGTATTTCATTCTCAGATCTTCCCCTCCATCGGTCTTTTCCTCGATGGTGAAAGGGGGAACAATGGAACCATTGAGGATCGTCAGCTGTTTTACCTGGATCTCAATATCGCCCGTGGGCATCTGTGGATTCTTATTGCTTCTTTCTGAGACTTTCCCTTCAATCCTGATGACAAATTCACGTCCCAGTTTACGGGCTTCTGCACAGAGGCCGGGTTCCGTCTCCATGTTGAAAACAAGTTGTGTGATACCATAACGGTCACGGAGATCCACAAAAGTCATTCCCCCAAGATTTCTCGATTTCTGGACCCAGCCGGAAAGGATCACCTCCTCTCCCACATTTTCTATTCTTAACTGACCGCAATTGTGTGTTCTGTACATTTTCTTACATTTTAATATGAGTTACTCCCGGCATTGCTTATTTTAGCATAGAAAGGAGATACAAATTTAGAAACTTTTAGGGACGTTTATTAAGAAACTATTCTTTTGATGGAACCCCCGGTATTTACAGATGAATATTTTATGAAAGAAGCCCTCAAAGAGGCTCAAAAGGCTTTTGACAGGGAGGAGGTTCCCGTGGGTGCAGTCATTATAAATCAGCAGAGGATCATCGCCCGGGCCCATAATATGACTCAACAATTAAACGATGTGACTGCACATGCCGAAATGATCGCCATTACAGCTGCATCAAATTTTCTGGGTGCTAAATATCTTCTGGACTGTACTCTTTATGTAACGCTTGAACCCTGTGTGATGTGTGCCGCTGCTATGAAATGGGCCCAGCTTGACCGGATCGTTTTCGGGGCTCCCGATCCAAGGGAGGGTTTTACACGCCTGCGGCAACCTCTCCTTCACAAAAAAACTGAGGTGGTCAGAGGGATCCTGGAGTCACAGTCCTCAACCCTGATGAAGCAGTTTTTCCTGAACCGCCGTGATCTGAAAAATTAGGACCCGGTCTCCGCCTTACAGACTAAATCCGGCTTTTTGAATGTCTGCCCAGAACCCGGGATAGGATTTGGTCACCACCATGGGATCATCAATGGTGATTTTTTCAAATGGAATGGCCAGCGGTGCAAAAGCCATGGCCATCCGGTGGTCATGATAGGTATCTATCACCGGGTCTGTTTCCGGCTCGCACCTGCTTCCGTTCCATTCCATCCATTCCCCTCCCGGATCCGCATCCAGCACAAAACCCAGTTTATTAAGTTCAATCTGCAGGGCGTTGATCCGGTCGGTTTCCTTTACCCTAAGAGTACGGGTTCCCGAAAAACGGAACCTGATACCCAGTGCACACAGGGTTGCAGCACAGGTCTGAACCAGGTCGGGGCAACCATTAAAGTCATATTCAATCTTATCGGGCATTTCTGCTTTTTCGGAACGAAGAACCGCTTTCTCCTGCCGGAACGTGGTAATGACGCCTATCTTCCGGAACAGTTCGACAATAGCAGCATCACCCTGCAGGCTTCTTCCGGTAAGCCATGGTAATATTATTTCTGAGCCCGTAAGGAAGGCAGCTATCTGGTACCAGTAAGAAGCAGCACTCCAGTCAGATTCCACGCTGAACCTCTGCATCCGGTAAGGTGTACAGGGGATAATTATTTTACGCTCTTTATGTAGTGCCATAACACCACACTGTCTCATAATCTCAAGAGTCATATCAATATAGGTGGTGGAAACCACCTCTCCTTCCAGTATAATATCCAGTCCGCCGTTCAAAACCGGCCCAATCATCATCAGGGCACTGATAAACTGACTGCTTACCCCCCCGCTGATATGAACCACTCCTCCCTGTTTGAGGCCCCCGCTTACCTTCAGGGGCGGATAACCCTCTTTCTCAAGGTAAGTGATTCCGGTCCCCAGTTCCCTCAATACATCCACAAGGGGACCTACCGGTCTCTCCTTCATCCTTTCCGAACCCGTGAGTATAACTTCCCTGTTGCCAGTAGCATAATAGGCTATCAGGAATCGCATGGCAGTTCCTGCATGATTTATATTTTTGGTCCGGTCGCTGTTTTCCAGGGCCAGTTGAAGCAGCCTGGTATCATCGCTTTCAGAAAGGTTGTCAATGGCAGATGCTGACCCGGATAGCGAGTGGATTATCAGTACCCGGTTTGAGATGCTTTTTGAGGAAGGTATATATATTGTATCTTGTACCGGATTTGCTGGCCCGGAGATGACATATTTCATGGTTCAAAGATAATAATTAGCCTATATTGGTGCCGTTAGTATATCGGATTGCACAACAGAGAACAGAAGATGATCGATTTCGAAGACACCAGGACCGCATTCAGCATTAAATCTGACCGGGACCTGAGGCGGGCCTATATCCTTTTCAAACTGATCTCCTGCCCCGCCCTGGTCAGATTAGCCAATCCAATCATCCGGGTTCTGTCAGTATTGAGGATCCCCGTAGGATGGATTGTCAAACCCACGGCCTTCAAGCATTTTGTCGGCGGGGAAACACTCCGGGATTGCCAGCCTGCCGTGGAGAAGCTGAAGAGCGCCCATGTCTTTTCGATCCTCGACTATTCAGTGGAAGGCAAGAAATCGGACAGGGCCATCGAGGCCGCTCTCCAGGAGACCCTCCGGGCGGTCAGGCACGCCGGAAACAACCCCGACATCCCCTTTACAGTTTTCAAGCCCACCGCTTTCGGGGACAACCGGGCACTGGAGATCCTGAGCGGGGCCTCTGTAGCCGACAGGGAAGCCATCAGGGAAGGAGAGAAA
>CAZIAU010000003.1:0-10154 GCA_964536755.1 uncultured Bacteroides sp.
ATTGCTAACGAGATTCTTACTTCAGACACATATGGGATACAAACATATACTCCGCCAACATCTGGCAGAGGGAACGATTGGGTTTTGATTATTGAAAATGCTGATCTGAATTTTCCTCTCCCTGGGACGAAAAAGTGGGAAAGAAAATGAAAATTTAATTTAAATCTGTTGTGCGACTGAAACGATTAAATAATTGAATTATATGATATTACTAATAGTAAAAATAAATATTCAATTTCATTAATCATGAATAGTATTTTAATCAGTTCCAAATTTGTAAAAAGTGTAACATTTGTTGCAATTTTTCTTGTCTCCGGACAGGTGTTTATCCCATCTTGTTCTCCGGAAGGAAATGAAAAAATTGACCGCCGCTCGGTGGTGGAACGGCACAATATCATTACTACAGCTACCATGCCGCGCAGCCCGGTCCAGGTGGGGAATGGTGAATTTGCATTTGCTGTTGACATATCCGGTCTGCAGACATTCGTACCGTTCAACACCATGTCGCACTGGGGCTGGCACAGTGACCCGCTGCCGGAAGGGATGAAGGCGGAGGATTTCAGGGGTAAAATGGTGGAAACTCATGGCCGGCCGGTCTGGTATCCGCTCGATAATAAAGAGCAACCGGAATTATCAATGTGGCTGAAAGGTAATCCACACCGGATCAACCTGGGAAGACTGGCGTTCGACCTTAAGAAGGCCGATGGAAGCCAGGTTCGGGAAAGCGACCTGCAGAACATCAGGCAGGAAGTTGACCTCTGGACCGGGATTATTACGAGTTATTTTGAACTGGAAGGAACCCCTGTTCATGTTACAACATCGTGTCATTTCGATAGGGATGTAATAGGGGTCATTGTAGAATCGAATCTTCTGGAGAACGGGAGATTGAATGTGACCATAGAGTTCCCTTATGCCACTGCAGAGAACAGCCTTCAAAATGATTATGTGGGTATTTTTCAGGATGGAGGAGGTAGAGCAGAGCTGCTTGAGAGAACGATTATTACAGCGCCCGGATACAAATGGGATTTACCAGGAACACACCAGACCCTGTTTGATGAAAAACAGGATCGGGTGAACTTCACCAATATTCTTGACAATGATAAATACCATGCAGCCCTGGCATGGGAAACAAAAGCTGTGTTCAAGGCAGATCCGGATAATCCTCATCGCTTTCAGCTGTCACCCGGGGAAAACACTTTTTCATTTGTTTGCGCTTACGCACCGGAAGAAATACCGGCGGATCTTCCCAGCGCCCGGGCTTGTGTGAAATCCAGCGAAACCGGCTGGCCGGAATTCTGGGAATCAGGTGCAGCGATAGACCTTTCCGGCAGCACCGATCCCAGGTGGGAAGAATTGGAAAGGAGGATCGTTTTATCACAGTATCTGATGAGAGTGAACGAAGCAGGCACATGGCCTCCCCAGGAAAGCGGACTGGTAACCAATAGCGACTGGTTCGGAAGGTTCCATTTTGAAATGATCCCGTCGCATGTGTTAAACTGGGCTTTATGGGACCGTTGGGAAGAAGCGGAGAAGAGTCTGCATGTCTATCGCGATTTCTTGCCAATCGCAAAAGAACGGGCAGCAAAACAAGGGTATAAAGGCGCCCGGTGGCCCAAATGCACAGGTCCCAACGGGACAGAATGGCCTCACCCGATCCACGCCATGCTTACGTGGCAACAACCCCACCCCATTTATTTTGCCGAACTGGATTACCGCCTGCACCCAACTGAAGAAACATTGGAAAAATGGCGCGAGATAGTCTTTGAGACGGCTGAATTTATGGCTGATTTTGCCTGGTATGAAAAAGAAAATGACCGATACATTCTGGGACCGCAGATTTTCACAATTCTGGAAAGCAATGATCCCCCAACTACGATTAATCCTTGTCTTGACCTGGGGTATTGGCGTTTTGGCCTGAGGGTGGCCCAGGAATGGAGGGAACGGCTTGGATTGGACAGGGCAGAAAAATGGGATGATGTGCTGGAAAAACTCTCCCCTCTGCCACAACAAGAGGGTATGTACATCGCGTATGAGACTATTGACAGCGCAAATATGGGAAGGATTCATTCGGGCACTGCCTATACGTATGGAAATTTACCGGGAGATGGGGTTGATACAGAAACAATGGATCGAACCTTTAAAAAGATAACAGAAGGAGGTCGGGGGAGCGGTGGGTGGCTGGCCCTGACAGCAGCCAGGTTAAATCACCCGGAGAAAGCCGTTGACGCGCTTTTATCTTCCATGTCATTTAGTTTTGAGGAATCCACATATTATAGTTTCGATGCACATGGCTATGCAATGGGTTACAGCGGCGGAAATTATGGCTGGCCTTTCCCCTTTTTCCCTTCTAACGGGGAATTACTTACGGCAGTTGCCATGATGGCTGGTGGCTGGGATGGTGCTCCTGATATTCCTGCTCCGGGATTCCCTAAAAATGGTAAATGGGTAGTTAAATATGAAGGTTTTAATAAAATGCCCTAACAACTTGATATAATTCATTTTAGTATAGATACAGGTCAATGCCCGGCTCAATTCCATTACTGGTTGTACTGGAATCATTGATATCCAAAAAAAACAGAAATGACGAAAAAAGGGACAACAAACCGACGGGATTTCCTGAAGAAATCGGTTGCAGCAGCTTCCGGAATTACCATTATACCGAGGCATGTTTTAGGAGGCAATGGCTATACGGCCCCTTCAGACCGGTTAACCAAGGCCATTATTGGTACAGGGTCTATGGGACGCAACCACATCCCCTACGAAGGCACAAGAGTGGTGGCTATCTGCGATGTTGACAGGTTACATCTGGAGAATATGCAAAAGTTGATTGGGTACAAGGTAAAGCAGTTTCATGATTTCAGGGAACTTCTATTATTACCCGAAATTGACGTAGTGCATATAGTAACCCCTCCACACTGGCATGGCCTGATGTCCGTCGAAGCTGTTCGCGCTGGTAAAGATGTCTGGTGCGAAAAGCCAATGACCAGGACTATCGGGGAGGGAATCAAAGTCGTTGAAGAAGTGAACAGATATGGAAGAATATTTCGCTTGAATACCTGGTTTCGTTTTAAAGATAGTTTTTATGATTTCGGTTCTGAAGTAAAACCGTTAAAAAAGATCGTTGACAGCGATATCCTGGGGTGGCCGTTAAAATTTTACGTTAGCGAGTCTACTGGATTTATCATGAAGTTTGATCAATGGAATGGAAAAACAAACCTGCAGCCCATGCCGGTACCGGAAAACCTGGATTATGACATGTGGCTGGGGCCTGCTCCCTACAAACCATACACACCGGAACGCGTGCATAATAGGTTCAGAGGCTATTGGGACTATGACGGTGGAGGTCTTGGGGATATGTGTCAGCATTTCCTCGATCCAATTCAGTACATGTTAGGGAAGGATCATACAAGCCCCGTACGGGTAGATGTGGAAACACCACAGCAGGATGACGATGCAGTAAGTATCTGGCAACGGATTGAATATACCTATGCAGACGGATGCAAAATTATCCTTGACGGGGAAAACAGGGATCAAGATGGTGTGTATATTGAAGGCCCAAACGGCAAAATATACCGGGATATGAGGTCGGATATTCCCAATTTGCTCAGTTTTTTAAAAACCCTACCCGATCCGGAACCACAACTCACAAGTTTTTCAGAAGCAGTTCGGACCAGGCAAAAATTTGCATTGAACGAGACGAACGGACATAGGTCCTGTACGCTTGTCAATTTAGGTAAAATTGCAGTCCGGCTGGGAAGATCCCTGAATTACGACCCGGAAAAGCAGGAATTCATCAACGACGAAGCGGCTAACCGTTTGATCAACCAACCCATGCGTGCTCCCTGGTCTGTTTAAGGCAAGTGTAAACATTTTCTATATAGGGTTTCAAAGCCATATAAAGAGCTCACCAACATGAAGAAACATACAATTCAAATTATACTGGTTACTGTTGTATTATCATTTGCTGTAAACTCCACAATAAGCTTTGCCCAGAAGAACCGGGCTGTTGCGACATCGGTTGCCGATATTTTATCGCAGCTGCCTGCTGGGGACTCAATCCAATTCAACCGGTTAATGAACGGACTGGTATCTCTGGGTCCGGATGGATTTGCTGAAGTGGTAAAAATGCTGAAAACACCGGGAACAGGAAATGATGTGCAGGCACGCTACGCTATCAGTGGACTTGCCTCCTATACCAGCCGCACGGGGCTTGAAAAAGAGAAAGAATTTGCAGAAACGAACCTGCTCAATGCAGTCGCGCAGATCCATGACAAAGAGGTCAAAGCTTTCCTGATCCGCCAGCTTTATCTGGTCGGCAGCAACAAATCTCTTGAAGTACTTCAAACATACCTTCATGATAACAGGCTTGCCGAACCCGCAGCCCGGGCTATCGTAGCCATACGGGCAGAAAGAAGTGAAGATGTCCTTGCGGAGGCACTCTCTGCAGTCGAAAGTGAGAACAGAGTTACCATTGTTAATGCATTGGGGGAACTGGATTCGGAAAAAGTCATTCAGGAACTTATTGTTTTAGCTGAGTCAGATCAAGCCAACCTAAGAAAAACAGCCCTTGCAGCACTGGCCGGCACCGGAAGCCCTGCAGCCTATAACATACTCTGGGAAAATGCCCGGAAAATCGGTTTTGGTTATGATGCAACCAATGCAGCTGCTGTTTTTATCGAATATGCAGGGAATCTTGGCAGAAACGGTCATTCCCGGCATTGCAGAAAATCCTGTAAGGCTGTCATGAAAGCGAACCAAACGCCGGATAAGCTCCATAATTATTCTGCAGCGCTGAATATTTATGCCAGGTATTTTGGCCAGGAAGCCTTGCCATTATTGCTCAAGGCTGTTGAAAACAATGACAAAGCCTTTAGGTTTTCCGCATTGAACCTGGCCGAAAAAATGGGTGGAGAGGAGACTACCGATAAATGGATATCAACAGCACAGAAAGCCCGTCCGGAAGTTAAAGCCGAAATTATCAGGATGCTTGGTCGCAGGGGAGATATACTTGCCTGGAATACCTTAAGGGAATCCCTCGAATCTTCCTCGGGGGAGGTGCGTGAAGCCTCGATAAAGGCAATTGTCCAGTTGTCAGGGGATAATGCCTTCCCGGTATTACTGAACCACCTCTTAAATGGCAGAGATATTGAAACTACAAAGGAAGCATTGCTCTCATTGTCGAGCCTGAAAGATCTTCCCATTATTGCAGAACAGCTAGACCATACCCAGGGCACCACCAAAGCTGCATTAATCGATATCATAGCAGCAAGATCGGGGAATGCATATTTCGAAATAATCCTACCCATTACGGCTTCTTCCGATGAACAGGAAAGGGCAGCTGCATTTAAAGGGTTAAAAAGCATTTCTTCGGCTACTGATATGGAAAGCTTGCTGAACCTGTTGCTTTCCCTATCAGATGAGAAGGAAATAGAAGAAGTCCAGGCAGCATTGGTGGAAGCCGTATCTGACTCAGAGGATAAAGAGCAAAATAGTAAAGAATTGTTACAGGCTCTCGAAACAACCTGTAAGAAACCACGCATCATCAGGGTATTGCCGGGAACAGGAGGCCAAAAAGCCCTCGAAGCAGTAAACGCCTATTATAATGATTCGCGGGGAGAAATACAAGAAGCAGCTTTCAATGCACTGGTGGAATGGGAAGATTATGAAGCATCATCCTACTTGTTCGAGATATGCAAAAACCGGGAAGGGGAGTACCGCTCAAAAGCCCTGGAAGGCTATGTATCTCAGGTACAAAAGGCAGACCTGCCAGATGAGCAGAAACTCCTCCAATACCGGAAAGTGATGCCATATGCTTCCGGTACAAAAAAGAAAGAGAAGATCATTACCGAAATCGGTAAACTCAAAACATTCCTTTCCCTGGTTTATATTGGAAAATATCTTGACGATGAAGAATTGCAGCAAGAGGCGGCCCGGGCTGTGATGAACATTGCATTACCGAACCGGAGGGGAGAAAATGGCTTCACAGGGGAAATTGCGAAAGGCTTGCTAATAAAGGCGGCAGATCTATTTGCCGGTGCGGAAATCGAATACAACGTAGTAAGGATAAATAATTACTTGGAGAAAATGCCTGACGAAACCGGTTTTGTATCCATGTTCAACGGGGAAAACCTGGATGGTTGGCTGGGATTTGTCGGGAATCCTTATGAAAGGGAGAAAATGGGAAAAGAAGAACTGGCTGAAAAACAGGCTGAGGCTAATAAAATGATGCACGCAAAGTGGAGTGTGAAAGATGGTAGTATTGTGTTCAACGGGGAAGGTTATGAAGAGAACAACCTTGTGTATCATAAGAAATTCAGCGACTTTGAAATGATTGTGGACTGGAAGATTCTTAAGTTTGGCGACAGCGGAATATACCTCAGGGGTTCACCCCAGGTTCAAATTTGGGATCCTGCACTATCAAAGGAAGGTTCAGGCGGTTTGTTTAATAACATGATCAATCCCAGGAATCCCCTAGCCAGTGCCGATAATCCCGTAGGGGAATGGAATACTTGCAGGATAATAATGACAGGGGAAAAAGTGACAGTTTACCTGAACGGAATACTGGTTGTTGATAGTGTTACTTTAGAAAATTACTGGGATCGCAATTCACCGATATTCCCTGAAGAAACCATTGAATTACAGTCACATGGAAACGACTTATATTTCAGGGATATTTATATCCGTGAAATTATTGATGGATATAACCAGCTAAACGAAGAAGAAAAAACAGAAGGTTTTACCTCTTTGTTTAACGGAAATGATTTAGAAGGGTGGTTCGGAGATAAGGAAAGTTATATAGTGGAAGATGGAATCATTGCAGTCCATCCTCAACAGGGATTAGCAGGGAATTTATATACTGCAAAAGAATACGCTGATTTTATCTTCAGATTCGAGTTCCGACTGACACCTTCGGCAAACAATGGAGTGGGTATACATTCACATATTGACAGTAGCACAGGATATGTTGGTACAGAAATACAAATACTGGACAACACCGCCCCTGTTTTTGCCAGCCTCCGGCCGTCCCAATACCATGGTTCGGTTTATAACCTTATCACTGCTAAACGCGGTTGCCTTAAGCCAGTCGGGCAATGGAATTCACAAGAAGTAATGGTTAAAGGATACGATATTAAGGTTACTTTGAATGGGGAGGTTATTTTGGAAGGAAATATGAAGGATGCTCTAATAGAGGCATCACCTGATAATCGAGAACACCCCGAATTAGCATATATGAAGGGGCGCATTGCATTCCTGGGACATAACTCAGAACTGTATTTCCGAAACATAAGGATAAAGGAACTTGAGGAATAGGTCTTCGACCTGAAAACGGGGATTGGATGGTTGGAAGAGAGAATTAAAATAAGGTACCTTAACAGAGATTTAAAACAGACATAAATGAGAAGCTCTTTTTTACTGATCCTGAATTTAATAATTTTCATAATTCCCGCTTCATGTGATTCAAATGAATCAACAGATAAAATCGACCGTCAGTCCGTGGTCAACCGGCACAAGATCATAACAACATCAACCAATCCGCGCAGTCCGGCCCAGGTTGGTAACGGTGAATTTGCTTTTGGAGTGGATATTACCGGATTGCAAACATTTATCCCATTTAACACCATGTCGCACTGGGGTTGGCACAGCGACCCGATACCGGAGGGAGTAAGAATTGAAGATTTTAAAGGAAAAGTTATCGAGACACATGGAAGGGCTGTATACTATCCTATGTTTGAAAAGAATCAGCCGGCGTTGTCTAATTGGTTGGCAGGAAATCCCCATCGGATGAATCTAGGCAGGTTGTCTTTTTCAATCAAAAAGAAAGATGGCAGCCAGGTAAAAGAAGAAGAATTGCAAAACGCAAATCAGGAAGTCGACTTATGGACCGGGATAATCACAAGTTACTTTGAAGTTGAAGGGATACCGGTCCATGTTACCACCTCATGTCACCCGGATATGGATGTAATAGGTATTGAGGTTGATTCTGAATTATTGGAAGAAGGAAGGTTAACCGTTAATTTAGAGTTTCCCTATGCTTCGGCAAAAAACAGCAGCCATTCCAATTACATAGGACTCTGGGATCAACCCGCCATGCACCGGACAACATTTGATAAAGCAGAAGGGCAGGTAAACTTTATCAGAACCCTGGATGATAATCGGTATTATGCCGCGTTAGTCTGGGATACAGAATGCGTTTGTAATATCAGTGAAGATAATCCTCATCGTTTTGAACTGGTTCCTGAAGAAAATACCCTGCAGTTTGTATGTGCATATTCATCAGAACAAATACTTGAAGATCTTCCTGTTGCTCAAGAGTGTATTGAAGCCAGTAAAACCGGTTGGGTGGAGTACTGGAATTCAGGAGCGGCAATAGACCTTTCAAGCAGCACCGATCCCCGTTGGAAGGAACTGGAAAGGCGTGTTGTTCTGTCACAATACCTGATGAGGGTTAATGAGGCAGGTTCTCTGCCCCCGCAGGAAAGCGGGTTAGTCAACAACGGGTGGTTTGGGCGGTTCCATTTCGAAATGATCTGGTGGCACGGAGTACACTATGCTTTGTGGGGGAGATGGCCGTTGTTTGATAAGATGATTCATGTTTATGCTGATTTTCTGCCTATTGCAAAACAGCGGGCAACAGCACAAGTTTATAAAGGAGCCAGGTGGCCTAAATGTACAGCTTACAACGGGACAGAATGGCCGCATCCGATTCATGCCATGCTTATCTGGCAACAGCCACATCCGATCTATTTTGCCGAACTGGATTACAATTTGCATCCCTCGCGGGAAATCCTGGAAAAATGGAAGGATGTGGTCTTTGAAACAGCGGATTTTATGGCAGACTTTGCATTTTACGAAAAAGAAAAAGACCGCTATATATTAGGACCACCAATTTATATAGTCTCGGAAAATACCAACCCGGAGACCACATTCAATCCTGCATTTGAATTGAGCTACTGGAGATATGGATTGCGCACCGCACAGAAATGGATTAAACGGTTAGGAATGGAAAGGGTAATTAAATGGGATGATGTATTGGATAAATTATCTCTTTTGCCTCAACAGGAAGGTGTATACGTCACACATGAAGGTATCGATAGCATGTGGACCAAATTTGCATTTGAGCATCCGGGCCTTATAGGCACCTATGGGATGCTGCCGGGAGATGGTGTGGGCCTGGAAACATTTAACCGGACTTTTGATAAAGTGCTTTCTGCCTGGGATTTCGAGCATGTGTGGGGATGGGATTTTCCAATGTTAGCTATGGCAGCTGCCAGGATTAACCGGCCGGAAGAAGCTATCGACTTCCTTTTAACTGGTTCCACCGCTTTTCAGTTTGATGAACACGGTCTTGCAACAGGCGGTCCATTCCCCTATTTCCCTTCCAACGGGGGATTACTTGCAGCAATTGCCATGATGGCTGGTGGATGGGATGGCGCTCCTGATATTCCTGCACCCGGATTCCCTCGAAACGGAGAATGGATTGTCAGATACGAGGATTTTAATCCTATGCCCTGAGAAATGCTGATCCCAATTGCATGAGGAATGACCTTTTTAAAAAATTACTGAAGATGAAGAAAAATATAATTCAATTTATACTGGTAATACTGGTATTATCATTTGCTGTTCACTTCACAACAAGCTCTGCAAAGAGTAACAGGTTCCTTTCGACAACGGTAACGGATGTTTCGTCCCAGCTGCCTGCAGGGGAATCAAGCCAATTCAACCGATTATTGAGTGGACTGGATTCTCTCCAGGCTATGGAAGCAATACGGGCGGAAAGAAGTGAAGATGTGCTTGTGGAGGCACCTCCCGAAAGTGTGGGTATGTCTTCTGAAAAACTGAAAATCCTGGATTCGTACTTCCGGAATCATATTCATAAGAATTGGCTGCCCGGTGGCGTTTTCCTGGTTGCCCGAAAAGGGAAAATAGTGTACTATAGTAACTATGGGCATCGGACTGTCAAAAAGGTAACACTTTATCAGAAAGATGATATTTTCCGGATTGCATCCATGACCAAAGCCATTACGACCGTTGGAATAATGCAACTATACGAGCAGGGAAGAACTGGGTTTGGATGATCCCGCCTCTCAATACATTCAGGCTTTTAAAGATACAAAGGTACTGGATACATTTAATGAACAGGATTCCAGTTTTAC
>CAZIAU010000003.1:10254-21387 GCA_964536755.1 uncultured Bacteroides sp.
ACAGGCTGGCTGAAGCGCCTTTGGTCTTCCAACCAGGAGAGAGATACCTCTATGGTCTGAGCATGGATGTTTTAGGAAGAGTTATCGAAGTTGTTTCAGGAAATTCATTAAAAGAGTATTTCAACAAGAATATTTTTGAGCCATTGGGCATGAACGATACCTACTTTTACCTCCCGAAAGAAAAACATGGACGGTTAGTACCCGTTTATTCTCTTTCTGAGAAAGATACCTATACCATGGCGGAAACTGATGATCTAATAAGCAATCTGAATTATCCGTGCAAGAAGATAATAAACACTATGGTGGAGGAGGAGGCCTTTCCTCAACGGCTATGGACTATGCCATTTTTACTCAGGCACTGGCAAATGATGGTCTTTATAACGGTTACAGGCTATTGAGCCGTAAAACGATTGAAACAATGACTTCCGACCAGATGATTGAGTTGAATGCTGAAGGGAAAGGCTACAGTTACCAACCGGGTATTACTTATTGCCTTGGCTTTTCTTTAATAAAGGAAGAGGCAAACGGTATTAACTCAAAATCACCCGGAACTTATGAGTGGGGTGGTGCCTTTAATACCAATTTCTTTATCGATCCGCAAGAAGAATTGATATTTGTCGGAATGACCCAGATAACCGGTTTCAAGTATTATGATGAATTCTGGACAAAAATCGCTTCGATTATTTATGGGGCAATTGAGGATTGATTTTAAAACATATAATGATTTACTGTGAAAATAATTCATCATCAGAAATTGCTTTTCAGATCTTAAAGGTGCGGGTAGATACTATTCAGTGAATTCTTTCCGGTAACTCAAAGGAGTAATACCGGTAATTACCCTGAATTGCCTGATGAAATATGAGATGTTATTAAAACCGCATATGTAGCAAATTTCAGAGATGGAATAATCTTCATCCACCAATAAACGGCAGGCATGCCTGATTCGAATCTCGTTCAGAAACTGTATAAAGGTTTTATGGGTTCTTGTTTTAAAATACCGGCAAAAGGCAGATGAGGAAAAAGATGCCAAAGAAGCTGCTTTTCCCAAAGTTATCTCCTGCCGGAAGTTTTCGATTACATATTTGTACACTTTATTCAACCGGTCCGAGTCCCTCTGATTGATGCCGTTCTTTCCAAGGGGGCCCGATAAAAAACGATACTCTTCTTTTAAAGAGACAATTTCGAGAATGGACAATAATAAAGTGATCCTGCTGAACCCGGCTGAATTGACTATTCTGAACATTAATGCTGATATTTCTTCCCTTATATGCCCGGTCAGTTTGATGCCTCTGTTTGACTGTTCAATTAATCTATCAATGCTTTTGGATTCCGGCAATTTCCAGAATGCTTCTCCAAAAATCTCTTTATTGAACTGGATGTAAATGGCTTCTGATACGGAATTATTGCCACTTCCATGTATTTGATTGTCACTGTACCACACATGCGGCACATTTGCCCCGATCATTACCAGGTCACCTGGGGAATAACGTTCGACAGAATCCCCGACAAACCTTGTTCCCGTTCCTTGCATAACCAGCAGAATCTCTATTTCCGGGTGGAAATGTAATGGTGAAGGGAATTGGTTTACCCTCTGGTAATTTACATAGAATGAATGATTGGGATTTGCTTCTATTTTTTCAAATGCAGGCAACATGCAAATATCGTATTATTTTCCAGTAATATTGTCTCATATAAATAACCCCGATCTTGATATATTTATCTTGTATTCTATTTCTATACAGATTATTATGTTGTACAGGTGTCACTATGCCGGTTGGCTCCTAACCATAAAAATAACAATAATATGATAATAAGAAGGCCTAAAATTGGATTTTTAGGCTTAATGCAAGGATTATATGATGCATTTATGCCTGAACTGACTGACCTGCAGGAAAGATTTGCAAGGGATGTAATCGAAAAATTAAGCCCTGGTTTGGACATTCATTTTCCGGGTGTATGCAAAACTCGTGAAGATGTGGAAAAGTTAATGAGTTATTTTAACCATGAAGGGTTTGACGGAATCATCATCGTTAACCTGGTATATGCTCCCGGAGTAAACCTTGTAAGGGCCCTTCAAAACAATCGCATACCTTTATTGTTGGCTAACATTCAACCTGTTCCGGAAGTAACCACTGATTGGGACATGAATGATCTCACCTACAACCAAGGTATTCATGGGATGCAGGATACTGCCAACACGATTATACGTACTGCCGGAGACAACTTTGATGTTGTCACGGATAACTGGAATGATCCTGGATTTGCCGAATTTGTCACCAACTGGGCAACGGCAGCCATGACGGTTTCTGAAATGAAGAAAATGAAAATAGCATGGTTCGGGAAAATGAACGGTATGCATGATACAATTGCCGACTGGTCAGCAATAATGCGTGTTATTGGCCCTGATATACAGGAAGTTAGAATGGGTGAATTACACAGGATAATGGAGAACCTTACTCAGGATGAAATTAATGCCCAACTCGCAGAAGACCGTGAAAACTTTGAGATCGATAAAAATATGCCGGCAGAAAGCCACAAGGTTGCCGCCAAATTAAATCTTGCCATTGAAAAAATGTTGGTTGCCGGGAATTACGCTGGTTATACAGCCAACTTTGATGTATTTGGTGGTGACGGACGTTTTAAACAATTAGGGCTTCTTGCTGCCTCCAATATGATGGCCAAGGGATATGGCTATGGTGCCGAAGGAGATGTTAATTCTACCATACTGGTTGCAGCAGGACATGTGCTTGATAAGGATGCACATTTTACGGAAATGTACGCAATGGATTTCAAACGCGACTCAATGCTCATGAGCCACATGGGTGAAGGTAATTGGAAAGTAGCAAGGAAAGACAAACCGGTAAGACTGGCATATCGTGAATTGGGCATCGGTGGATTGGAAAATCCACCAACACCTGTATTCATGGCTGAGCCCGGGGTAGCAACAATTGCCTCTTTGGTGCCGCTAAAAGGTGACTGCTTCAGGTTAGTGGTAATGAAAGGAGAAGTTATGGAACACAAAGAATATCCCAATATTGAAATGCCATATTACCATTTTAAACCGGATTCGGGAGTAAAACAAGCTAATACCAACTGGTTAAAAGCCGGAGGTACACACCATCAGTGCATGCTCTTGGGTGACCTGACCGGGAAATGGGAAATGGTGGCGAGCATGCTCGGTGTAGAATACATAAAATGCTAATTGAATAGATAAATCAATAAATCTTTTGGAAGAAGGATATATATCAATTATTGATCTGGGGACCAGTAGTATCAGGAACTCCATTTATGATTTAGATGGGGACCTTGTTAAATTCAACCGTTACGGGAATCCTGTTTTTTACCCAAAACCGGGATGGGTAGAACAAGATCCGAAATTATGGTGGGATCTGTTAAAGAATAGCTATTTGGATCTTCCCAAACCTGATCGCTTGAATATTAAGGCAATCTCGGTAACCAGTCAAAGGGAAGGGATTGTACCTGTGAATCATCGCTTCGAACCTTTGGATAATATTATCATCTGGCTTGACGGACGTACCGGGAAAGAAGCTGTCGATATAAAGAAGGAGTTGGGGAGTGATTATATATATGATATCTGTGGATTGGTCCCACATCCTGTTTGGTCTTTATCTAAGATTTTGTGGCTCAAAAGGAACAAACCTCGTATTTTCAATAAAACCAGTAAATTTCTACAGGCAGAGGACTACTTTATATCCCGTCTGTCAAAGCAGGCTGTTACTGAATTTTCAATTGCTTCTCGTACCTGTTTGTTAGATGTGAAAAACAAGAAGTGGTCTGAAAAGATACTAGAGAGATTTGAAATTGAAATTTCAAAGCTCCCGGAACTAATGGAACCTGGAACACAGGTTGGGAGTATTGACCCCCGTATTGCAATAGAGTTTGATTTGAACCCGGAGACCAAAATCTTTACTGGCGCGGGTGACCAGCAGGCAGCTGCTGTAGGCTCAGGTGCAGTATTCGCAGGATCGGTCAGTATTGGTATAGGAACCAGCTCTGCCTTATCGGTAACCATTGAAAAACCTGTTCCCGATTATTCAAAGAGAATAATTCTTAATTGTGCAGCATTACCCGGGATGTGGGAATATGAACCACCCATTTGGAATACAGGCGGATTGATTAGATGGTATTTCGATCAGTTTATGACCAGTTCGGATAATTATACAGAAATGCTGAAGCTGTCAACCGAAATACCTGCAGGCTCAGAAGGTTTAATCGCTTTACCGTATTTTTCAGGAAGTGGATCGCCTCGTTGGAATCCTGCCCAAAAAGGGGTTTTTAGCGGACTGACACTTGCTCATACAAAAATCCACCTGTTAAAAGCACTAATGGAAAGTGTGGCTTTTGAAATTAAACTAAATCTTGAGTCTGTCAGGAAGTCCGGAATAGAGATAAAAAATATTATCCTATCAGGGGGAGCTTCGCAAAACATCCCGCTTTGCCAAATTATTGCGGATGTTTTACAAATGGAAATAGAAATATCTTCTGAAGCGGAAGCATCAAGCAAAGGTTGTTTTATTTTAACTAAAGCTGCTATCGAGAATAACAAAGACTATGAAAGAATATTTCAATCTGTCTCTTCTAAAAATAAGGTTATTCTCCCAAATAATGCACAGGCCCGGAGATATCAAAAGATTTACAAGGATTATATCAAATTAGGTAACCTCTTTGACCATAACCAGCAATTATAAATGATGCATATACCTGCTGTAAGAAACGTAGAACAAACAAGAGGTTTACTGCCCCCGGCAATGGATAAAAACAGGAGTATCCCATTTTCAGCACAGAAAACTAATACATTATAGTTTCTAATTTATTATTGTCCATATCAATAAATAAAAAGGGAATTTACCTATGATGATCTCTAAATGCCTTAAGCTACCTCAATAATTATATGTTACAATAATTTGCTAAAAAAATGATACGATTAAAAAACCAGTACAGGAGATTTGGAACCACTCTGCTTATTTGTTTTTCATTTTGCCTTTTTGCCTTGTCCGAACAACATGTAAAAATATTCAACCTTTTATCACCTGATAAAAAGATTGAGCTACAAGTTATCATAGGTCAGAAAATCTATTTATCAGCCTTTTGGGATGCTCAAAGGATAATATATTATACTCCAGTATCAATGACCATGAAAGACAATATCTGGGGATATGATCCGGAAATAATCTCATATAATGAAGAAACAAAGGATGAGGTGATCAAACCAGTATACGGAAACAGGAAAGAAATCGTGAATCATTATAACCAATTGGCACTGAGATTTGAAGGTGATTACTCCCTGATCTTCCGTGCCTATAATAAAGGGATTGCATATCGATTTACAAGCAATTCAGAAGATACACTTATTATCTATGGCGAGGAATTAGGTTTAAGCATCCCGGAATCAGCCCATGTTTGGGAACCACAGGGAAGTAGTTATGAAACTGACTGGAAACTGAAAAATGTTACTGCAATGGAAAGAGGAAGGAAACTGTATTTGCCTTTGCTTTTCAAGATTAAAGCCGATAATGGCAGCATGGTCAAACTTGCTGTGACGGAAGCCGGTTTAATCGATTACCCCAGCTTATTCTTAAGCAGGTCACCGACAAATGAAAACTGTTTCCATAGTGTTTTTGAGAAATTCCCTTTGTCGATTAAATACGGTGGCTATAATCATTTTGTAAATGTGCCCGATAAAACAGCTGACTTCATTGCTAAAACGAAAGGGAAGAGAGAATTTGCCTGGCGTGTTTTCCTGATCACCGATGACGATCGTGACCTGGTTGATAACGATATGGTTTTTAGCCTCTCTTCCCCACAGAAAATAAACAACACAAAATGGATTAAACCCGGTCAGGTGCTTTGGGATTGGTGGCATGATTACAATATTGAAGGGGCCAGTTTTATAACTGGAATTAATAACGACACCTATCGATATCTTATTGATTTTGCTTCGGAGAACGGAATCCCTTATGTCAATGTGGATTGGAAATGGTCTCATTTCAAGGATCTAATGCTTCCGAATCCTGAAGTTGATATTCCTGAGTTAGTTAAATATGCCGACCAGAAGAATGTTAAGATTATTGTTTGGTGTATATCCTATACCTTGGAAAAGCAGCTGGAACAGGCTATGAACATGTTCCGGGAATGGGGTGTAGGAGGTATTAAAGTTGATTTTTTTGACCGGGACGATCAGGTAACAATAAGAATGTATAAGAAAATTGCAGAATCAGCGGCTGATCATCAATTAATGGTAAATTTTCATGGTTGTTCAAAACCTACGGGTTTACAGCGGACTTATCCCAATATCATGAATTTCGAGGCAGTTATGGGGGCTGAGGGTAACAAATGGAGCGAATCTATTACACCTGACCACGACCTTAATATTGCTTTTATACGTCAGATTTGCGGTTCGATGGACTATACCCCCGGTGCCATGTCTAATTACGGGAAAGGGTACTATCATATTACTTACCCCCCTGGCAGCCAGGGTACTAGATGCCATCAGCTGGCCACGTACGTGGTATACCTGCAACCATGGGCAATGTTGAACGATATGCCTACTGCTTATTCGAAAGAACCGGAATATTTTGATATACTGAAATCGATCCCAACGACATGGGATGACAGCAATGTCCTCCAGGCAGAAGCCGGGGAGTATGTTGTAATAGCCAGGAGAAAAGAGGAAACATGGTATATTGGTGCCATGACCAACTGGAATGAACGTAACATTGAAATTGACCTTTCTTTTCTCAGTGATGGGCATTATTCAGCGACATGGGTTTCTGATGGAATAAATGCCAACAGGCTTGCAACTGATTATCGGATATCCTATGAACTTCTGGACAAGAATGAAAGAATAACATTAGAATTAAAACAGGGAGGGGGAGCATTTATTAAACTGGATCATAATGAATAACCTGGAATTTTGCAGATGGTCTTAATAGAATGGATTACTCTGGGAGTATTCTTCCTCTTGCTATTTGGGATATTATGGTGGACAACCCGCAAAAAAAACAAAACATCAGCTGACTATTTCCTTGCCGGCAAAGATGCGGGGTGGATTGCCATCGGAGCCTCCATATTTGCTTCGAATATAGGTTCGGAACATCTTGTAGGGCTCGCAGGAGCCGGGGCCAGTAGTGGGATGGCAATGGCTCACTGGGAATTACAGGGATGGTTGATTTTAGTGCTCGGATGGGTTTTTGTACCTTTTTATTTCCGCAGTAAAGTGTTTACAATGCCCGAATTCCTGGAACGAAGGTTCAATGCTGCATCCAGGACTATCCTGTCTGTCATTTCCATAGTTAGTTATATATTGACCAAAGTAGCTGTTACAGTATATGCCGGAGGAATAGTGTTTAAGGAAGTTTTTGGTATTAATGAATTTATGGGAATTGATTTTTTCTGGATTGGTGCCATTGGCCTGGTAATTATTACCGGAATTTATACTGTTGTTGGGGGTATGAAATCTGTATTGTATACTTCTGTTTTGCAAACTCCTGTTTTATTGATTGGTTCGCTGGTAATCCTGGTGATTGGACTGAATCGTTTAGGCGGATGGGATGAATTAATGCGTATTTGCCAGGTCAACCTAACTGCTAATGGAGATTCTATGACCAGTTTGTTCCGTTCTAAATATGACCCTGATTTCCCGTGGACAGGAATATTTTTTGGGTCAGCAATAACAGGTTTCTGGTATTGGTGCACCGACCAGTACATTGTTCAAAGGGTACTTTCAGGAAGAGATCAGAAACAGGCAAGGCGAGGGACTATATTTGGTGCGTATCTTAAATTATTACCTGTTCTTATTTTTCTTATCCCGGGATTGATTGCCTTTGCTCTGAACCAGAAAGGGATGTTGGATTTATCCTCTTCCGATGCGGCATATTCAGCTATGGTATCACAGCTTCTTCCAATTGGGTTGAAAGGTCTTGTTGTTGGTGGGATCATCGCAGCCCTGATGAGTTCATTAGCTTCACTATTTAACTCAACGGCATTGCTTTTTACGGTTGATTTCTATAAAAAACTCAGGCCCGATACATCCGAAAAAAGATTGGTTGTTATTGGACGTATCGCAACTGTTGTTATAGTTGTCCTTGGTGTATTGTGGATTCCTGTCATGAAAAGCATTGGGAAAGTATTGTACGCCTATTTACAAGATGTTCAGTCGCTGCTTGCACCCGGCATTGCAGCAGCATTTCTGCTGGGTGTATTCTGGAAAAGGGCTACACCTGCCTCCGGAGTTGCCGGGTTGCTTACAGGTTTTATTTTCGGAATGGCCAGGCTTGTCTTAAGGATTTTTTCTGATAATATAAATCCAAATAGTCTGTTCTACAAGATTATGGTAGAACCAAACTGGCTTCATTTTGCCATATTCCTTTTTTTGGGTTGTGTTTTGGCCATTGTTATCGTGAGCATTATGACTAAACCCAAAATTGTTGCTGCAGGATTAACCTATGATTCGGCTACTCCCGGGCAGCTCATGGAGACTCGCCGAAGCTGGAACCACTGGGATGTAATCAATACAATTGTTATTGTCTTAATTATAGTTGCTGTTTATTGGTATTTCTGGAATTAGGCAGATTACACCTGATATAGGAATATGTTTGTTATATCAAACTAGAAATATTATGCCAATTATAAACGATGCTGAACAGACGCGCAAGATCATAAACGATCTTGTGAGAGAGAAGAAAAGTATACCTTGCTTTTGCACGGAGAGTGTCTATACCACTGAAGCTATTTTCAAAGGCACAAAAGCCTATAAGGAGGAGGAGGGAATTGCCGGAAATATGCCAATGATCATTGCCTTTACAGCCAGTTATGAAGACAGACAGCAATTGAAGTACTATACTGGTTTATCAGATTTCAGGGAAGGGATTCTGGCAGTGATGTCAGATATTGAGCGGCTGGCGAGGCCGGACGGACCATATTGTGATCTGGATATTATTATACATCTGGATCATGCACAACCAGGAAAAGATGACTGGATCATTGAAGAGTATGGTGATCGGATATCTTCGGTTATGTGGGATTGCAGCAAATACAGTATGACTGATAACATTGCCATGATGAAAGATTTCATCCGGAAATACCGTCCGTTTTTTGTGGTTGAGGGGGCAGTTGATGAAATATACAACTACAGTTCCGACGGTACAAAACTTGATGTTATGGACAATATCACAGATCCGGAAACGGCAGAGCGCTATTTCCGGGAGACCGGATGTGACTTGATCGTAGCAAACCTGGGCACAGAACACAGGAGAACGGAAGGGACAGTTAAGTATCATGGGGATAAAGCACGGGAGATCAGCAGCAGGATCGGCCCAATACTGGTGCTGCATGGAACCTCCAGCCTGAATGAAGATGAACTCAAGAACCTGGGAAATGATGGAATTGTAAAAGTTAACCTTTGGGGAAACCTCGAGTCTAAACCAGGAAAGAGTATGGCTGAAACCATCATCAGGAATTTACATCATATGCTGCCCGAAGAGATGGTCGTTCAATTAATTACAGAGGGCTATCTTAATGAGAAGATGAGAAGTAAGCCCTATAAACCTTCCATTGCTTATCTTACCGAGAAATACCGGAGGGATGAGATCTATCTGCCGGAAGCAGTTTCAACCATTATGAGGTTTTATTCGGTTTTGTACGGATAAGTTCTTTATGCATTACAGTAATCATGAGGATCAATAAAGAAGAATACAGCAGGCAAGAGATCCTGAAGCGGGTTGGATCTGTTCAACAGATTGCAGGCGCTCAGAGGTATTTGCTGGAAGAAGGTAAAGGGAAGGGAACATCCATGATCAGGATGCGGAATGGTACAGGCATGGAATTAAACATTATTTCTGATAGATGCCTTGATATTTTCGACCTTACGTACAAGGGCCGGCAGTTAACATGGATCTCGAAGAACGGACTGGTTGCGAATCATCATTTTGACTGTAGCAGAGGAACCGGATGGTTGCAAGGTTTTGGAGGAGGATTAATGGTAACCTGTGGGCTACGTAATGTAGGTCCACCGGTAGAAGATGAATCTGAAATATTCGGACTTCATGGCAAAATATCCTCTATACCTGCAGTAAATATATCACTGCGACAGTACTGGGAAAATGATACCTTCCACCAGGAGGTTTCTGGTGAAAGCAGGGAGTGTAATGTATTCGGTGAGAACCTGGTGATCTATCGAACGATCCACATTAATTCTGATGAACCTGTTATTTTACTCCATGACAGAATCGTGAATGAGAGTTTTGACAAGGAGCAACTTATGATTCTTTATCATATTAACTGGGGCTTTCCTCTATTTTCTGAGAAATCGGAGCTGATCATTGATCCCCTGGAAACCCGTCTGCGTGGAGGAGCAACTATGGAACCTGGTGAATGGAAATCATTCAGTAAACCGTTGCATGGTTTTGAGGAGAAGGTGTATTTTCATGAATTAAAGCCTAACAAGGAAGAGATGCTGCAATATCGCCTTGTAAACTTCGAACTGATGATGGGTGTGAAAGTTACTTGGGAAAAGGCGCAGCTCCCTTGGCTGACACAGTGGAAGATGACCGGGGAGTCGGAATATGTATTGGGACTTGAACCCGGTAACGCTTTGCCATTGGGCAGGAATGAAATACGAAATTCGGGCATTGCGGAATACCTGGATCCATTTCAGGAAAAAAATATCCATTTACGCATAGAACTGGAGGATTTATGATTTTTAATACATACAGCTATTCACTAGTGTCCGATTAATCCTATCTGATTTTGACTCCGTCGAGCTCCGCTTCGCTACGGCTCAGTTGTTTATCATATAGTTCTTTGACATCTTTATAATTCTGAATTGTAAGAAGCTCATTTATAGGCGTTTTGTCGAGTAGAGATATGCTCAAAATTTGCAGAATTTCGTAGATTGAACGGTCAACTTTCAATTTGTTACGAACCAATGCAACCAGGCAATATGCGATTATGGCAGAATAGACCTGGATTTTCACAGCATTAAGGCTCGTACCCCAAAATGATTTAATCTTCAAGTGTTTTTTGACCCACTTGAAGAACTTATGTAAAGCTTTTCATAATTTTTATAAGGATGCCAAACAGCACCTGCAACTCGGCAAATGCCAATGCAACAAC
>CAZIAU010000004.1:0-18913 GCA_964536755.1 uncultured Bacteroides sp.
ATCCACCGGTAGTGAAGATCATGACCCCACTGTTAAGTGATGATCTTAAACATCGCACCCAGGCCGGTGAAATGGTGATGGTGGGAGAGGTAAAGGATAAAAGCGGGATCAAGTTCATTACGGTCAACGATGACCTCAGGACAGTAAATGAATCGGGGATATTCACTTCCAGGTTAACCTTTATACCCGGAGAGAACAAGGTACACCTGATCGCATCTGATAACAGGGATAACCTGACCGAACAGACCATCACCATTGAATATGTCCCTCCGGTTGTCACCCTGGCTGATAAGATCAAAGGATCATCAAAATACTACGGACTGATCATCGGGATAGATAACTACCGGGACCCGAACCTGCCGGACCTGGATAATCCTATAAAGGATGCCGAGCAGCTTTACAATACCCTGGTAACCAGATACACCTTCGAGGAAGATAATATGATCATCCTCAGGAACGCCGAACGAACGGAGATAGTCAATGCCCTCGATTTCCTTTCCAATGAAGTTACAGAGAATGATAACCTGCTGATTTTCTATGCGGGCCATGGCAACTGGGATGAGAGGGCCGATGTGGGTTACTGGCTTCCGTCCGATGCATACATCTCTTCATCGGCCAACTGGTTCAGGAACAGTACCCTGGTCGACTACCTGAAGATGATCAGGTCCAAGCACACCCTGCTGATCACCGATGCCTGTTTCGCAGGTTCCATTTTCAAGTCCCGTTCAGGGTTCAATCAGGACAAGGCATACGAGGTCCTGTACGACCTGACCAGCAGAAAGGCTATGACAAGCGGAACACTGACAGAAGTACCGGATCGAAGCTCTTTTACCAAGTACCTGTTGCAAAGACTGAATGAGAACGAGGATACATACCTCTCCTCCTGGGAGCTGTTCAGCAGTTTCCGGATTGCGGTGATCAATAACAGTGCAGCACTGCCCCAGTATGGGGAAATACAGTTTGTGGGTGATGAGGGGGGGCACTTCATATTCCTGAAGAAATGATCCTGAATTGAACTGAATGAGATCACGCTCAAAAATATTAATCCCTTTTTCTGCAGCTGTTCTGATCGGGACAGGGTTCCTCTTGTCTGTTCTCCGCACCTGTGAGAAGTTGCCACCTTTAAAGCTGGAGGTAAGTACGGATTCGGTGGTTATCCAGCCGGACCGAACCTGTAAACTGGTAGGATCGATCAGGAGCTTTGGATACAGGCCGGTGACCCAGCACGGATTTTGCTGGGCTACCACACATATTCCAACAATTGAAGACGAGGTAACCCAGCTGGGATATAAAAATATGAAAGGAGAATTCTCAAGTATAATCAGTGACCTGCCATTAAATGCCGTGGTTCATGTTCGTGCTTATGCTTTGACAGAAGAAGGCACTGAATACGGAGAAAAAATTTCATTTCCGACTCCTGGCCCGGACCTTCCGATCGTTACTACCACAGGCATTTCAAATATCACAGAAAACTCTGCACGGTCAGGGGGGACCATAACAGATGATGGCGGTTCGGATATCACTGCCCGGGGTGTTTGCTGGAATACAGCAGGACTCCCGACAATAAATGATAGTATCACTACAGATGGTACCGGTACCGGGAACTTTGTCAGCACTATTTCAGGCTTAACCTGCAATACCATATATATTATACGGGCCTATGCTACAAATAAGTCTGGAACGGGCTATGGTGATACTATAAGTTTTTCGACCAAAGAATGTCCATTTGGATATATTACTTTGACAACCATTACAGCAACAAATATTACATCCACTTCTGCTGAGAGCGGAGGAAATATAACCAGTGATGGTGGATCTGAGGTTACTGCCCGGGGTGTGTGCTGGGGCATATCACCAAATCCAACCATTTCCGACTCATGCACATCAGATGCTCCAGGGACAGGGACGTATACAAGTTCTATAAGTAATCTTTCTCCAAGTACACTCTATTATTACAGAGCATACGCGACAAATAGTTATGATACTTTTTACGGGAATGAGTTGAGTTTTACCACCAGAGAGGTTTCCGGAGAAACTGTTACCGATTATGATGGGAATGAATACCAGACGGTTCAGATTGGAGACCAGGTATGGATGAAGGAGAATTTAAAAGTGACTCATTATGCCGATGGTTCAGAAATCCCCCTGGTTGAGGGTACTGCAGCCTGGGATGCACTTGGGACCACTGGTAAAGCATATAGCTGGTATGACAATAGCACCACCAACAGGGATACATATGGTGGATTATATACCTGGGCAGCAGCGATGAATGGGGCTGCCGGCAGCAACAACAGTCCCAGCGGGGTGCAGGGTGTATGCCCGGCAGGGTGGCACCTGCCCGGTGATGGTGAATGGAAACAGCTGGAGATGCACATTGGAATGAGCCAGTCCGAAGCAGATGCTTCAAGTTTAAGGGGAACGGATGAAGGCGGCAAGCTTAAAGAAGCAGGATTTGTACATTGGACAACCCCCAATACCGGAGCTAACAATGAATCGGGATTTACTGCACTTCCGGGAGGTGAACGCTACCAGAATGGTACATTCTTCGGTATCAGAGGTGCAGGAGGCTGGTGGAGCTCTTCAGATCTTAATACAGATACCGCCTTGAGCCGGTCCGTTTTTTACAATAATGAGCAGGTATCCAGGTACAATCAAAATAAGAGATTCGGATTTTATGTTCGTTGCATTAAGGATGGCGGATCATTATTCTTACCATCCGTAACAACCTATCCGGCTTCAAACATCGAATATTCCACGGCTGAGTCAGGCGGAGAGGTTACTTCAAATGGAGGAGTAACGGTAACTGCCTGCGGAGTATGCTGGTCAACCTCGGAGAGTCCAACCCTTGATGATGATCACACAACTGATGGAGGAGGAACCGGCACATTCACAAGCTCATTCACAGGATTGGATTGCAATACTACATATTATCTATGTGCCTATGCAACGAATTCCTTAGGAACCGGATACGGGGATCAGGTTAGCTTTACGACAAGTCCGTGTCCGGCTCTTAATCCTCCTACAGTTACTACCTCCTATCTGACAAATACTACCACGAACTCTTCTGAAGGAGGTGGTGAGGTCACTGATGATGGAGGAGGAACAATAATAGCCAAAGGTGTATGTTGGAGTACATCGCAGAATCCTAATACTTCAGATTTCACAACTAATGAAGGAACAGGTACAGGAGTGTTTACCAGCTATCTGGCAGGTTTAACAAAAAGTACGACCTATTATGTTAAAGCATATGCTACAAATTCCGCCGGTACTTCTTACGGGGATGAGGTAATCCTGCGAACCTATGAAGGCACTGTTACGGACTATGATGGCAATACATACTGGACAGTCATTATTGGATCTCAGAAATGGATGGCCGGGAACCTGAAAACCACCCGGTATGCGGACGGAGCAGAAATTAAACTTGTGGAGGCCGCAGCAGAGTGGGATGCTCTTATTTATTCAGATAAAGCCTATTGCTGGTATGATAATTACACGTCTAACGGGGATGATTACGGTGGTTTATACAACTGGGCTGCATTGATGAATGGTGCTAACAGCAATGAGGACAATCCGAGTGGCATTCAGGGGGTGTGTCCTGACGGGTGGCATATACCGAGCAATCCTGAATGGACACAACTGTCCGATTATTTAGGTGGATACAGCATTGCAGGGGGAAAACTGAAGGAGCCAGGTGCCGCTCACTGGATAGATCCCAATACTGCAGCGACCAACGAAAGCGGTTTCACAGCCCTGCCCGGTGGCCTCAGGTCACCTGATGGATCATTCAGCCAGATGGGAGAATATGGTTGGTGGTGGGCCTGCTCAGAATATAAAGGAGACGGAGTTCTCAGACGGCTTCAGTATGATGATGCTGAGATCTATTCTGGCTGGACAACCAATTTACCTGGTTATTCCGTCCGGTGTGTGGAAGGCCAGGGATATAATGTTCCTGCAGTGACCACAACATCAGTCACCAATATGACAATTAATTCAGCTGAGGCAGGGGGAATTGTAACAGATGACGGAGGACAGCCTGTCACAGAAAGAGGGATTTGCTGGAGTACAGGAACGGATCCAACCATTTATAATGATAAAACTTCTGATGGTGGGGGTTCAGGGAGTTTTTCAGGCTCTTTAACAGGACTGAGTGAATTCACTGTTTATTACATCCGCGCATATGCAACAAACAGTGTCGGGACTGGATACGGGGAAGAGTTAAGCTTCAGGACATCAACGGTCACCGACTATGATGGAAATGTCTACAGGATAGTTCAGATCGGTGATCAGCTATGGATGGCGGAGAACCTGAGAGCCTTTCATTATGCTGACGGAACCCCGATCCCACTGGTCGAAAGTACTGCTGCCTGGGATAACATGGAAGGATCTGATAAGGCATATTGCTGGTACGAAAACAGCATCGCATACAGGAATGCATTCGGGGGTTTATATACCTGGGCGGCAGCAATGAATGGTGCAGGCAGCAGTAACACGAATCCCAGCGGGGTGCAGGGAGTGTGCCCGACGGGCTGGCACCTGCCAAGCGATGAGGAGTGGAAACAACTGGAGATATATATAGAGATGAGCCAGGCAGAAGCTGATTCCGAAGGCTGGCGTGGTACCGATCAGGGCGGTAGGCTGAAAGAGTCGGGATATGCCCACTGGCAATTTCCCAATACGGGAGCCTCAGATCAATATGGTTTCACAGCGCTTCCCGGTGGCTACCGCCAAACCAACGGAACCTTTTCCTCCATTGGTAACTACGGGTTCTGGCACAGCTCCGCCTTGTACGGAGGCATCTTCGTCTGGTACCGTACCCTGGATTACAATGACCCGAGAATAGGCAGGTATTCAGGCGATACGAAAACCGGGAATTCTATACGTTGTCTGAAAGATTGAGTGCGCAGGCGCAAAGAATCAGATCACTTCAAAATAGATCAGTGCTTCCAGGCAACCACCGGTAAGGATCTGAACCGTAAAGTTATCATCCAGGTAAAAGGAGAACAGCTCGACAAGTGTGGCAAACACCGCTCCGATCACTAACCAGGAAAACTCAATGTGCAGTATGATACATAAAATAAAACCGGAGACCAGGGATCCGCCGAGAAAGCCGAGCGAGCCTTCCAGTGTTCTTCCGAAAATGATGCGTCTCCTGCCGAACCGGATACCAACCATCTTTCCGGCCAGGTCACCAAAGATGATGAATACCAGGCATAAATATGCAACCTGGTCATGGAATAAAAGGAAAGAAATAAATACAGAAACCAGGAAGGAGGTCATGGAGGAGAACCGGTGTGCCTCCTTCCTTTTAAAAAGGGAGGTGAGGGGATTTTTTGAAAAGATCCGGTACAGGTCTGTCCCTATAAAGATCACAGACAATCCACCCAGCAGGTAGAGCAGGGTTGCGTGTCCGAAATAGATATCAATGGGTATGAACAGCAGGGCAAAAGGCCTGGCAATGATCCGCCACCATTTCAGTTCAGGTTTCATATTCAAAATGGATAACTCATTCAGATGTTGTTTTTGAAAACCGGCCCATGACTATTCTGAAATTTATCATGACGATGCAAAATGAGAGTACAGTTACCCCGGTAATGATATACCAGGGATGGCCGCCGATTGAATAGGATCCCCAGAGAGGAATGGCCCGGAATTGATTGGATAAAAGTACCATAAGGGGCGCAAGAGGCACAAAGAACATGGGTACCAGCTGTCCCACAGAAAACTCTTTTTTCCAGAAGAGCAGCCGTACAGCCAGAAAGGCAATGAAGAGGGTGACAAAAAACTCAACAGGAATAAAGAACATATATATCCCAATGGAGGTGGCAAGCCCGCCACCGCCTGTGAACTGGTGATAAACAGGCCAGCAATGCCCGGCAATGCCTGCGATCCCCGTCAGGAACAATGCAAAATAATCAGCATAATTCTCTTCGGGGAACAGGAAATTCCTGGCCAGTATGAGAGGCACAATTCCTTTTGCCAGGTCCCCCAGAAATACAAGGGCCGCCCATCCGCGCCCCATCACCCTGCCAACATTGGATGTTCCCGGGTTTTTATTACCAGCTTCTCTGATATCAATTCCTCTGGCCCATCCCGAGATCAGGATGGCGAAATTAATGCTTCCAACCAGGTAAGCAAAAATCAGGCTTGCCAGAAGCTTTATGAGATACATGGTTATCGGTCCATGTTCGGTTTCTTAAAATTACAAAAATTTGGCGTTGATGGATTAAAATTCGATCAACTCAATGGGAGCTCCGTTATGCTCGATCATAGCCACTCTGACACCATCTGACGGAGCTGTGGGGCAGGTATCTTTCACCTTTCATCTTTCTGGTTGTAGGGACCCCCATGTGGTGATATGTCCATCCCCACTCTTTAATGGCCAGCGGAGGTTCCGGCTCTTTCCTGGTGTAGTCCTGTTTTCCCATCGGTTGAAGATGTTAATTAATTTACCTCAATATTATGAAAATTCTCGGCAAGGACTCACGAACTGTTATGGAAGAGAATTAGATACAATTCGAAATTGGATAAAGCATACGATGAAATTAGAGTTACCCCATTTTTGAGATACATCTGAAAATATGTGGTGTCGTTAGTATTCCTTCTACCTACTCCTTTTTCGGACTTACAGGAAGTCACTTTGTAAAAACTCACCAATCGGTGACTTCCGGTATGCCCGAAAAAACAACCCGGTTCTCAAATGGTGTTGAGTTTAACAGAACCCTGAGAAAAAATCCCCATTTTATATAGATTTCACTTATCTAAAACCTGAACCTCAAGCCCAGCCTGTAACGCAAAGAAATTAAAGGGAACCTTTAACTCGAAGTTAATTATTGGGGTAACTTGAATATGATGAAACCATTGACTTTTTGAGAATCTAGAGGTAATTTTGGGTTAAGATTTTTGATAACCTTTATCCTCTCTATTTACAAAGTTCTTTAAAATAAATTGCATTCATAGCCAAAGTTTTAAGACTGGTATGTGCAGGATTGAACACGGACCTTTGTTGTTCGTACCCTTCTAATGATCGCAGATCTTAAAATATTCTCAAGTATTGACATGTAAAAAGTGAATCAAAATGAGAAACTGGCTGAGCATCGGACTCACGTTTTGTCTAATATTCTATCAGAGTGTCTGTTATGCGCAGGGATCACAGATTATCACATCTGTTGATGTATCCGGCGATTCTATCCATATGAATCTGCATCTGGGAACCAGGGAACTGGTCAGTGTGGAAAGTGGAACCCTCGTTCTGAAATATGAAGAGGAAAATATCCAGTGGGTGAACGCAACCGGGGAACCCAACCTTCCCAGTTATATTTTTCATGTGTTGTTACCTCCCGATGTGGACCTGAACAGTGTAGGCTGTCAACTTGAACAATCAGATTATCAACCTCTGCCGGAATTAAACGGATACCGGGTTCAACCCGTCCCTCCCCCGGTTACCTGGATCGACGGAAAGATGATAGTGGTCTGGCCCGAAGGGAGGACAATCCGTAACGGCCAGGATGTGGCTATCTACGAAAGCGATGAATTCTGGCCGGACAAAGAAGCTGAAATCGAAAGCCTTTCTGCACTTCGAACATGGCAAATTGCCCGTATAGCACTGCCCCTGATCCGGTACAATCCGGTAGCTGATATTACGGAACAATTCTGCTCAGGCCGGATCTCGGTTACATATTCACTGAATGCCAGGAGCCTCTCCGTCCCTGAAAAACAGGACAATATCGGGATCGGAAGGGTAATAGACCTGTGCGTGAATTTTGAAGAGATGATGCATGAATATGAGGTTCCTGAAGGTCTGGTAAAATCCATGGACACAGGAGGGCCAGGTTATGCCATAATTACTACTCAGGCAATTGTCAATAATTCACTGGAATTGCAGCATTTCATTCAACATAAAAACTCCAGGGGATTCAATGTTATAATGGTCACAGAACAGGATTTCGGTTTCGAAGTCGGCAATGCGGCTGCTGAGAATATACGTGCCTGGCTGCAGGCAAATTATCTGGGCATGGGTATCGAATATGTACTGTTGATAGGAAATCCCATTTACAGTGGGGGTGATATCCCCATGAAAGAGTTGTGGACGAGAGATGATGATCTCTTTGCACCCATCACTACAACTGATTTTTATTTTGCGGATCTGACCGGCAACTGGGACCTGGACGGCGACGGGATCTTCGGTGAACCGGATGATTTCGGCACGGGCGGAATCGATTTTGCTGCTGAAGTTATGGTGGGGAGGATCCCTGTTTACTCTGCAAGTGCAGCAGGAATCCTGGATTCCATACTCAGGAAGATCATTGCATATGAATTAAATGATTCCATCGACAATCTCCGAAGAACCTGTTTGCTGTCAATAAACCCGGTTGATGAAGAAACCGAGATACATCTTCTGGGCGAAGCCATAAAAGATGATATACTTATTCCTGCCGACTGGAGTTATCACCGGATCTATGAAGAAGAATATGGCCTGGAGCCTCCGCCGGAAAGCATACCGACAAATTTTGAAAATGTAGCCGGTGTATGGTCCAGAAGGCCTTTTGGCTTCAGTATTTATGCTGCACACGGAAGTTCAGGCACGGCTCAGGACATCATAAATGTGAATTATGTCGACCGGCTGAACGATGACTATCCATCCATGACCTTCCAGGCTTCCTGCACCAATTCCTATCCGATCGTGGAAAATAACCTATCCTACAAATTGCTTCAGAACGGTGCTGTATCCACCCTGGGAGCCACCTCTATAGCCTATTATATCGCAGGTGAAACTTCTTTTGCAAACAGTCCCTCGACGAATGGGATGGCTTACGAATATGCACGCAGACTGGTTGCGGAGGGAATGACGCAGGGAGAGGCGCTTTTTGAAGTTGATATGATACTTCCAAATAACCAGTGGTGGAATAAAACCGTATTCGCCATTTACGGAGATCCTTCTTTATCCATCAACGGATGCCAGGCACCTGTCCCTGTGGTGAATGATATCGTGGTGCTTCCAAAGGATTCCGTGCCCGCCTGGAATGTGGAGGGCACTGACCTCAGGTGGTACAGTGATCCGTATCTGCGAAACCTGGCAGCAACGGGCGGAGAGCTTCAAGCTACCGATAAAACACCGGGAGATCATCATTATTATGTTACACAAACCATAGATGGTTGCGAAAGTGCTCCTGAGGAGGCTACGCTTACTATCCTTCTTCCTCCCACTCCCATTCTGCTTTCGAAAGACACATCTGTTTATATGGATGAACAGATCCCTCTGCTGGTTGCCCTTGGAGACAGTATAAAATGGTATACGGACTACACGCTGTCTAACCTAGTGTTCATAGGGAATGTTTACATCACGGGGAAAACATTACCGGGAGTCTACACCTATTTCGTGACCCAGACCTATTACGGAGTTGAAAGCGAACCAGAGATGCTAACTTTAAGAATTCTTGTCTCTCCCCCGAAAGCCGGTGACATTACCGTTCTGTACGGTGAAGGAATTCCCGTTCTTGAAGCCACCGGGGAAAACATAAAATGGTATACTGAATTCGATCTCGAAAACACCATAATCGACAAAAGGGATAACAGGCAATATGCCACCGTGAAGATCGGCAGTCAGAACTGGATGGCAGAGAACCTGAATTATGCTACACTGGAAGGTTCCTGGTCCTATAACGACGATGATTCACTGAGGGAAGTATACGGCAGGTTGTACGACTGGAATACAGCCATGGAGGTATGTCCCGCGGGATGGAAACTTCCCGGCGATAATGACTGGAAAGAACTTGAGACATTTATAGGCATGGATACTTCCGTGCTTGATTCGTATGGGGAACGGGGTACGGACGAAGGCGGCAAACTGAAAGCCCCGGGATTTGAATTCTGGGACCCTCCTAATGAAGGAGCCATAAATACCTATGGTTTCAATGCCCGTGGCGCAGGCTGTTACTGGGGAGCTTCCTATTACCTGCACTCGGGTGCTTATTTCTGGACATCCTCAACGGGTGAATATGATTATGGTATTCTCAGAGATCTGAGAAAAAGAGATGCAGCTATTGAAAGATCACAGGATAATAAATCCGGCGGGCTTTCCGTCAGGTGTATCCAGGAATCCCCGGTACCGGTTGCACAGGGGAATATATTTCAACCGGATGTCACCCCCGGCACCTACATTTATTATGTCACTCAAACGGTTAACGGAACAGAGAGCGAGCCCGATACATTGGTTTTGACCGTACTGCTCAATCCCCCGGAAGCAGAAAATGTATCCGTCTGTTCCGGGGAACAACCTGTCCTGAGAGCGGAAGGAGAGAATATAAAATGGTACGATATTTCATTCGACCATTATACAGATAAACGTGATGGCCAGCTCTATGAAACAACTCTAATTGATCGTCAAATCTGGATGGCGGAGAACCTGAACTATTATACATCCTCAGGCTCAAGATATTACAAAGATGACAGCCTTTCCTATGCGGATCCGTATGGAAGGCTCTATGACTGGGAAACTGCCAGTAACGTGTGCCCCGACGGCTGGAAGCTTCCCGGCGATGAGGAGTGGATGGGGCTGGAATTTGTCCTGGGCATGGATCCGGTAGAGTTATATATGTCCGGAGCCAGGGGCACGGATGAGGGCGGCATGTTAAAATCCACGGGATTTGATTACTGGCTGCCTCCCAATGAAGGAGCGACAAATGCATATGGTTTCAATGCAGTAGGAGCCGGAGATATTGATCTTGACGGGGATTTCTACCGGCTGAAAAGCAGAACCGTCTTCTGGACATCAACACCCACAGATGAATATCATGCTGTCATGCGGTATCTTTCCAATACGGATTCACAAATTGGACGGAAAACTGATGGATATACAGGATATACACGTTCGGTACGGTGCATGCGTGAAAAACCAGAACCTATAGCCACAGGCAATGTTTTTATCCCTGATACTGCCAAAGCCGGCAAGTACATTTATTATGCGACTCAAACCGTCAACGGAATTGAATCAGGTGCCGATTCGGTGGTGCTGACCATTCATCCCGGCCCGGAGATACCAATCGCAGCGGATTATGCCATCTGTGAAGGCCTGGATCCGGTTACCCTGACGGCAGCAGGTGAACATATAAAATGGTATGCTGATTTCGATACACTGCCACTTGTTGACGAGAGGGACGGGCAGGAATACCTGACAGTGAAAATCGGAAAACAATGGTGGATGGCGGAGAACCTGAACTACGGCAACCGCATTGACAGCAAGAATAATCCTGCAAATAACGGCCAGGCTGAAAAGTACTGTTATTCCGATATGCACGCGATGTGCGGTGATTACGGGGGACTCTATACCTGGAATGAAGCCATGAATTATTCAGTGTTGGAGGCTGACCGGGGGATTTGTCCTGCCGGCTGGCATATTCCTTCAGACAGGGAATGGCGGATGCTGGAATTGCATCTGGGAATGGATACTGCAGAAACCTTTCATACCGACTGGCGAGGTACACTGGAAGGCGGTAAATTGAAGGATAACAGCCTGCTTTACTGGGTTTCTCCCAATAGCGGGGCCACGGATGAAGCAGGCTTCACAGCCGTTCCGGCCGGGACCCGCTACCTGGATTACCAGTACCATAACCTGGGCAGCTGGGCCTATTTCTGGACATCAACCCTGAATAATTCAGGGAATGCATGGAAGAGGAATCTTACATCTTTTGAATCCAGGATCAAGCGTCAGTCGGCTTCAGTGAATGAAGCCATGTCCGTGAGATGTGTTAAAGATAATCCTGTGGTAAACGAAGGGGACACACTGATCCTGGATAATCCGAAGGCGGGTATTTATACATATAATGTCTCCCAGACGGTTAACGGGTGTGAAAGCGATTATCAAACCATAGAATTGACTATACATCCTGTACCTGGTTTGCCCGGTGCAGAAGACCGGTCCGTTTGCCAGGGTGAACCAATACCGGACCTGTCGGCAACAGGTGACCATATCAACTGGTATGCAGATTCCGTTCTGACAAACTGGCTGGAAACGGGCAACAGTTATTCAACGGAACAAACAGAAGCAGGGTCTTACACCTATTTTGTGACGCAAACTGCATTAAACTGCGAAAGCAGTGCCAGGCCGGTAACCCTTCAAATTCATCCCCTGCCATTTGTTGACCTGGGCCATGATACAACCATCTTCAGCAATGAGAATATCAGGCTGGATGCCAGTGGTTCTGCATATTCCTATGAATGGAGCAACGGTTCCGATCTTCCCTATTTGGATATTTCAGGTTCGGAGACCGGAACAGGAACTCATTTGTACTGGGTGACCGTAACCGATACCCATGCTTGCTCTAATTCCGACAGCATACGTATTACGGTTGTTGAACCATCGGGTTCAGGTGGCATGAATGCCGGTAATCCAGTTAAAATATACCCGAATCCCGCCAGGGATATCCTCCTGGTTCAGCTCACAAACAGCGGAGGGGAAGAATTTATGTTGACGGTCTTTGATTGTGTTGGAAAAGAAGTAATTGCTCAGAGCTTTTCAACCATCGGGCATCATTTGCTGGAGATTGATGTCTCAAATTTATCCAGTGGCTATTACATCATTAAGATCATTGGAAACAGATTCTCTTATTCGAAAGGTTTAGTAGTGGAATAAATGCTTTTCGGATCAGTTCTTTTAATAAAATTAATCTCGGAGGTACTATCATGAAGAAATCCGGTTATTTCAATTTTCGTGTTGCCTGGTTGTCCCTTCTCTTCCTGGGCTCTTTTTCTCAGGAAATCATGCCTCAGGAAATCACGCCTCAGGACATTTATAGTGACACTTATCAGATCAGTGGCAAAGTCACCGATGTGGCAACCGGTTTGGCTGTTCCCGAAGCACACGTAACCCTGATGGATGAAGCCACACGCGGAATTATCCAAGATGACATTTATACAGATGAAAATGGTGAATATGAAGCAATTATAGAATTTGCGTCCACAGGTTTTGACGATAAGATGTTGGAGCCACCTGCCTCTTACGGGATCATTGATATTTATCCTAATCCCATACACGCAAACTTATCCGACCAGATTGCCATACTGTATACCGTACCGGGGAACAGGAAGGAAATGCCCGAAATTGAATTCTACGATATCCTTGGAAAAAAAATAGGAACAGGCAATCATCTTCAGGTGGGACTCTATTTCCTCCGTTTGAGATTCGGCGACGGACATTTGTCCGGTTCAAAGATAATCATGGTGGAATCGGCCGGAATTGCAGGATTTTCATTAGTTCAGAACATGGATGTAATTGTACCGGGTTCATTGAAAAGTGCAGGACACATAAATCCAACTGGTGATTCCGTCAGAGTGATCTATGTCATTGAAAAGAGCGGATATATCTATACGGAGAGATCTAAAGTACTTTTAACAGTGGTCAATAATGTAAACCATTTTGCACTGGTGAAGGAAGGTCAGAAAGGCAGCGCATCGATTGATTCCACAGGGGGGACAATTACAGTGGCAAACATTCGCGGCGATTCCATTACCCTGGAAATTCCGCCTTATGCGATCTGGGAACAAACCATGATTACGCTGACTACAATGGATACTCCGCCCAATAACCCGGTTGCCGGGAATATTTTCCCGGGTATAAGTATTACTCCCGGGGGAATGAAATTGCTTCAGCCGGCTGTACTGAAGGTGGATCTGGCTTCAGTAAATCCGGATACCGGTTCCGCAGCTTTGTTTTCAGTCCGACAATCCGATTTCATTCTTCCCATCGGCCATCAGGCGATCGCTGAACGGCAGATAGCCGGGGAGATCTATCATTTCAGTGAATATATCGGGGGGGAACCCACAGCGGACGAGGCAGGACCACAGGCCGGTCAGGCAGGGGGTATGAAACCATCGGATCCATATGGATGGGAAGATACTTACGATTGTATTGATGCACTGTTATGGTGGGCAGAATTCCTTAACCGCAACGGAAGGCTTGAAGAAGCGCAGAAATGCTATGACAAGGCAGAGGAAATCGCTGATCGGGATGCCAGGGATTTCCTTAATTTGCCGGTACCGGATGATCCCTGCAAGGAATACCTGACAGCTTTGCTGAAGTATGCCGAGCTTGTAAATCTCCTGGTGGGGGGAGAGCTTGAATCACAGATGCAGAACCGGGTAATCGAAGTGGTGAATAAATGTAACCTGAGGGGTGAGATTGAATACGATCATCATATCATCTGCACCGATCCGGGCAGGTACACAGAAACAAAAATAAAAGGCAGGATTCCCTTTTTTGTGAACACCGTTAAAGAACCCTACAATACTATCCATGGAGGTGGTGAAGCAAAGTTGACTATTACAGGAGCACAGGAAGAATGCTGGTTAACAGCCAGCGGGACCCACAGTGTGGATAGTATCGCAGGAGAGTTAATGGCAGATTATCAGGGTATATACTGGCTGGAGATGACCCTTTATGAGACCTGGTGGGAATCCACCACGATCTATGTGACCTGTCCCGATCCGGAAAATAACAGTAGCGAACAGATGTATTCATTTTCGTTTCCCACTCAGGTCAGGTTCCTGGTGGAAGATGGCTATAAACATACCATGCCTGATTACGAATGCGCCGGAAGTTACCAGTGGATCCTGCACATCATACATCAGCCTTAAACGAATCTATCTTTTTCGTGATGTACTGTTGCTCCTGTGGTTGCCTCCGCTACTCCGGCTACTGCTGCTATGCTTGACCGAATTCCGGCTATTGCTGCTGCTACGCTTGACCGAACTGCGGTTATGGCTTGGCTGGCTGCGCTTAACTGAACTGCGGTTATGGCTTGGATGGCTGCGCTGAACAGAACTGCTTCTTGTTGGCTGTGACCGTTGGACTGTACTGCTTCTGCTGCTCCTGCTGCTGCTCCTCTGTACGGAGGGAGCTGCTTTTTTGCTGGTACTGCGCTGGACCGAGCTCCTGTTTGAGCTCGGCTGGCTGCGTTGAACTGTACTGCTTCTTGTTGGCTGCGACCGTTGAACCGCACTGCTTCTTGTTGGCTGCGACCGTTGAACTGCGCTGCTTCTGACCGGCTGGCTGTTCCGTGTACTCTCTGTCCTCACATTGTTATGCCGTGCAGGGGAATAGGTCCTGGTTGCATTTGTACTGCGTCCCGTTGTGGATACGATTGGCCTGGTTGATACGTTTGATCTTGTCCTGGTTGCTGACGTTCCGTTACGCTGAACGTTCTGCCTGTTCGCTACTGTTCCTGATCTGCTGTTGGTGTGCCTGTCGTAAACTTCCGCCCTGTTTGCGTTGCTCCTGCGGCTGGCTGTCCGTTCGTAATATGCTTCTCCGGCACGTCGCTGATCCGGACGTGAATAGGTGTTCCTGTAACGGCCGTTATTGATATTTACGACCACTGTGGGACTGTAAACGCGCACTCTGTTCCGGTAATAGGTGGTATAGTTCCTGCACCGGTAGTGGTCCCAGTGACGGTAATGGGTATAATAATAGTTATGCCAGTGATAATGGTACCCGTAGTAATAGTGCCAGTAGTGGGACCTCCAGGGATGCCAGTAGGTCGGATAATAACCCCAGTACCAGGATGATCTCCATCCTATGTATCCCGGACGATAGATAAACCTGATTAGCGGCCATGCTGCAATATCATAGTAGGTCGTATAAACCACATTGACATTTCTGTTGTAGCTTCTCCCCGTGTATCCCGGATTGGGCGTTTCGGCATAGATAGGTTCAACGATATAATTGGGTCCGTAGAGCGCCTCATCCCCGATCAGCTGGATCTGCACGGCCCCGTTCGACAGGTTCTCCACCACGAAAACGGCTACGTCCTGCTGCTCATTACGGTCCAGGGCAGCGCGCAGAACTATATTGTGGACATTACCGTCAATATAATCAGAAACCGTAATATAATCGATGAGTCCGTCACCGTTCAGGTCCAGGTTATTGATCATCTGTTCCTCACTGTTCAGGCTTTGCTCAAACTTTTCAAGGGTTTCTGATTCCTGGAAAAGGTTCATAACGGCATAGAGGTTAAGGTTGTCTCCCGGCAGACCGAGGTATTCTTCGGGATAGTTCTGCGCAGACATCACTGTTGTGGCTGCAACAAAGACTATTATCGTTGATATGGCGTGTATTGTTTTCATGACGTTCAATTCTATGGTTATCTGTTCTGGTTAAATAGAAACAAAAGCTGTGCCAAGTATTGAGGTTGTGGCCTGACTCCTTCCTCTAATGATATGCAAATTGACTAACCAAATGGATGCCAGTTACTCAATATACCCTGGTTCCGCAACGGGGATTTTTGATTGATCCAAAGAGATCCGGCGAATTACTTAACTTAGGGACTGAATAGTATCCTGAATTCAATCTGGTCCTGAAAGTCATGAAAACATTTCTGAAAGTATTGGTGTTTTTACTCTTTGCCTTTTTGTTTATCCGGTGTGATCGGTCCGGGGAGGATGAGACCGGTCCCTTTACACTGGAAATTATTACTGATATAATAGCCAATGGCAGGAATTTCGATGTCGCTGTTGCCAACGAAAAGATCTATCTCATTTCAGATAATTATTATGAACTGGACCTGGACGGGAACATTATCTATACCAATGAAAATGTTAACGATACCAGGCAGGGTGTTTTTGATTTTCATCCGGCATTGGAGGTGGGTCCTGACGGGGTGGTACATGTCATCCATCGCCGGGGGGAGAAATTCAGTGCAGAAGGATTTGAACTTAATTATTCCAAAAAAGGAGCCGGCGGATCATGGGCAATAGAGAACCAGGTTGTGGGCTCAGAACAACCCCGGAATTACGTGGTGGATGTGGTGGCTATGAACGGGGGTGGGGCACTTTATGCCCATTCGATGCTTACCACGGATGATGTGGAGGGTCAGGTCTTCTTTTATAAGCTTTACGGTGGCAATGTCGATTCCCTGGGATCCTTCGGGAATGACGACTATTACAGGATAGATGCAGATTTCCGCATGGTCATTTACGGGAACACTCTCCACCTGGCCACCGGTCAGCCCGATCCCGCCGGGACGGCATTTTACATGCATGCTCCTGTCAATTCTTCACTTCCCACGGCCCTTGCCTCGAGCTCCGACCAGTTTCTTTCCGGGGGAGGCAGGACAGGCATGCCCGATATAAAGGTGGATAACACTGGCCGGGTCTTTATTACCAGCGGTGACGGGGATCGTGAAGAGGTGGTTTTTGAACGATACTCCAATACAGGCACGAACGAGGTTTCAAACAGGATGTTACTTGAGGGGCTGGGTGCATGGCACCTGGATCTGGGCATGTCCGCCATAGCCACATCGACAACCGGGGATACGATCCTGGTGGTGGGCCTGAAACCAGGCGGGGATGAGGAATCGGCTTCAAGATCCGCCCTGCGTTATACCTGTTCATTTGATGCAGGGGATAGCTGGTCCTCATCGTATAGTATCCCGGACCTCCGGACTCATGCCTGTGAGGGCCGGAACAGGCCCCGGATTCATTTTTTTGATTCCAGATTCTATGTTTTCTATGACAATGTGGATGGGGGTATTTCCATGATTAAATTCCAGTTGAGTGATAATCCATAGTCAACACGCTGTCCGGTTCTTCAGGGTAGAACCACTTCATTGATTCCGTATCTTTAAGATCTGATGCTTAAACTATGGTTCTTCCGGGTGAAATACTAGAAATCCTGAACGATCGTGAATCAGGATCGATCGCTTTGCTGAACCGCCTCCTGAGTGCGCTTGAGGCAGAACTGCAAAACCAGGGAATGACAGAGGAGACTTTCGCTGTCATGGTGACCGGGATCAGGAAGCACCTGGCACATTTTGCGGCCATTGAAAATTTTCTTGTATCGCTGGCGGACCATACAAGTCAAAACAGTCACTTTCCGGACACGGCATTGGAATTTATCAGGGAATACGGGGAGTACTGGAGGGACAGCGACAGGAAGATTGCAGCGAATTTTCTCCGGCACTTTGATCCGGAGGGTAAAACCATTCTGACACACAGCCACAGCCAGACCGTGATCTCCCTTCTGGAACAGATGCAGGCAAAGCAGGTCAGGTTCCGGGTCCTTCAAACCCTTTCCTCTCCCGGTAAAGAAGGAAGGATCTCACTGGAACGGATGCATGCCATGCAGATCCATTCAGACCTGGTGGCTGATTCCGTCGTGCCGGAAGCACTGGACCGGACCGGGCTTGTCATTATGGGTTGCGATGCATTGCTCCCGGAGGAGTTTCTGAACAAGACCGGAACGCGAAGGATCCTGGAGAATGCAAAAGGATTGAATATCCCATGCATCATCGTGACGGAATCCAGAAAGAGGATCACTCGCACCGCGTGGAAAAGAAACCTGAAGGTCCATCCACTGTTCGAGTGGATCCCGCTGAACCTGGCAGATCTTATCGTGTTTGAGAATGAGGTGGTTTAAACATGTTTTTATGATTGTCCGCAAGATTTTTAATTTCCTGTGTAAGTTCTGGTGAATTTGCGTAAGTTTATAACAAACCAAAAAATCCTCTCTATGAAACGCCTGAACCTGGAAAAATTGTCGGCATTTCTCGTTTGTGCTGTAATTTCTGTGTCGTGTTCCAATTCTTCATCAAAAGATAAGAAAACCAGTGATTCCGGTACAGCCGGTGACTGGACCATCCTGTTTAACGGGGAAGATCTTAATGGTTGGTATACTTATGAAAGGCAACCCGAACCCACTTCCGAGGTAGCCGGACTTGCACGGGATGAAGATGGTAACTACCTGGAGCCTGTGGGTTTGAACAGTGATCCCCTTAATGTATTTACGGTGGTCACAGAGGATGGAGCCCCTGCTATCCGGATCTCGGGTGAAATATTCGGGATACTGGTAACAGAAAAGGAGTATGAGAATTATCACCTGACCCTCCAGTTTAAATGGGGCGTTGCAAAACATCCGCCCAGGCAG
>CAZIAU010000004.1:18923-20378 GCA_964536755.1 uncultured Bacteroides sp.
CCATTCGGTGGGTCGTGAAGGAGCCTGGGGAGGGGTCTGGATGAAGTCCGTGGAGTGCCAGGTGCAGGAAGGTGATTGCGGGGATTACATAAGTGTGGATACTGTCCTGGCAGATATTCATGCAGGATTTGATGAGGGAAACGACTTGTATGTCCATTCGCCTGATTCAGCTATGCTAACTTTTTCACCTTCCCTGTCTTACTGCCACAAGAGCGCAGATTATGAGAATCCGTATGGAGAATGGAACACCATGGAGATCTATACAGTGGGGGACAATTCTGTGCACATAGTGAACGGTAAGGTCAACAACCATGTTACTAAGATCCGTCAGATCATTGAGGGAGAGGAGGTCCCGTTGACAAAAGGAAAGATACAACTGCAATCCGAGGGTGCCGAAGTCTTCTACCGGAACATCAGGATCAGGCAAATTACAGAAATACCGGCAGAATTAATGCTGCCATAGAAGCCGGTGGAATAAACTTCTGCACAATGCATGCATGAGGTTCCCGTGCAATTATAAGAATTTCCAGAAATAACAGTACTGTTGATAACCAGGTAGTCTTCCGAAGAAATATCTTCCCTGTGGATTCATTAAATTTATCATTCCGGGAATATTACCTCTGAATCCAATTACTGTGAAAAAAATATCGACTCTATTATTTATGGCCCTGGCCGGACCGGGTTTGCTATGGGCCCAGATACCGACGGACTGACTGGTAGCTTCCTATCCTTTTAACGGCAACGCGAACGATGCTAGCATAAATGCTAATCATGGCATCGTCGACGGTGCAGTACTGACCACTGACCGAAACGGTATGGAAAACAGGGCCTACTGGTTTGACGGGATCGATGATGCGATCCGGATCACCGGTGCACTGCCCATTACCAATGAGTTCACTATTTCGTTCTGGGCCTGCTCAATAACTGGGTCCACCCGAACCCGGTGGACGACCTATTACGGATCGAAGGGCTTACGGGCCGCATGGAGGCCCGCATCTACAGCAGTGAAGGACAGTTGTTGGAGACGTTTTGTGAAGGACTGATGCTGATTATTGTCCGGAAGTTTACTACAGGATCAGTTTCCGGGTCTGTTTGTATGAACTGTTGTTTACCTGGACAAAATAGAGTCCCGGGGTAAGGTAGGAAAGATCGAGATTGAAATTGGTTCCCTCTGCCAGGTAAACTTCCTTCAGTTCCCCGTGAATGCTGCAGATAGATATTTGATTGACCCCTTCCTCCGAGAGGCCGGAAAGAGTTATGCATTTCCCGGGTGCAGGATTTGGAGAGATCTGGAAGTTCATAATATCTGCATTAAATACGGACCCGGGTTCATACATTACCGTATCAAAAACCTCCATTTCAGCCAGGCCAACCTCACCGATCCCCTCGGTAACTGTGAATTTTAATGAGGAGATCTCTCTCGGTGCAAATTCCAGGCTCTTTATACTGCCGTTG
>CAZIAU010000005.1:0-18996 GCA_964536755.1 uncultured Bacteroides sp.
TTTTAATAGGTATCTCCTGTTGAAGGGCACATTGAATTACACTAAGGGCCAAGATCTGACCGATGATGTTCCCCTGGGGCATATCCCGCCACTTTTCGGCCGGACCTCGCTCACATACAGGAAAGGCAGGTTCTTCCTGCAAACATACGTGATCTACCAGGGCTGGAAGCGTAAAGAAGATTTCTCCCCATTCGGAGAAGATAACGAAAGTGAGGCCATGGCTGACGGATTCCCGCCCTGGTGGACTGCTAATGTTAAAACCGGTTATGAGGCAGGAGACCACCTCGATTTCATGTTTGCCATTGAGAATATTTTCGATCAATTCTATAAACCCTACGCTTCGGGCATAAGTGCACCGGGAAGAAATTTTATCCTGACGGCAAGGTTCACCCTCCAGTCTTTGGAGAGATGATACACTTTTGGTATCTTTCCTATATATGCCGAGCATTGATCCCGTCATAGAAGATGGTTGGAAAGAAGCACTCTGGAATGAGTTCCAATCCCCATATTTCCTGCAGCTTAAGGAATTTCTCCTGGAGGAAAGAAAGAATAATACCATATATCCTCCCGGCAACCTCATATTCAATGCTTTTCATCATACTCCTTTCCACAGGGTGAAAGCTGTGATCCTTGGCCAGGATCCTTACCACGGCAAAGGGCAGGCTCACGGACTGTGTTTCTCTGTACCCCCGGGGATTCCGCAGCCCCCCTCACTGGTAAATATTTTTAAAGAATTGCAGGCGGACCTGGGTATTCCAATACCCTCACATGGCAGCCTTGAAGGGTGGGCAGACCAGGGCGTTCTGCTTTTAAATGCCACCCTGACTGTCCGTGCAGGCCAGGCCGGCTCACACCAGAACAGGGGCTGGGAAACCTTTACCAACAAGGTGATAGAAACCATATCAGAACAAAAACGTCATATTGTTTTCCTTTTGTGGGGCAGATTTGCCCGGGCCAAGGAATCGCTCGTGGATGGTCAAAGGCACCTGGCACTTAAAGCAGCCCACCCTTCACCGCTCTCAGCCTATAACGGTTTTTTAGGATGCAGGCATTTTTCAAAAACCAACAATTATCTGGAACAACATGACATCCCCGGAATTGATTGGAGCATTTAACACTGTCTTTGGCATGCATTTTGCATAATGATAAGTGACAGTTCATCCAATCATATTCCCTGAACATCTGGGCCAGGTCCGTCTAACACAGGCGGACTTTTATTTTTTCATTACCTGAAGTATATGTTGGATAAGCTGCCTGTAATTTGCGAAGCAAATTTAAGCAGCGTTACAACATATACGAAAGAGGAGTTAAAATGGCTTATACCCGATAATCTCGCGGACTTCGCGCACGGTCTTCGATGCACTTTCCCTTGCTTTCTCGGCACCTGTTTTCACTACCCTGCGGAGGTAATCCGTATCATTGTATATCTCCCGGATACGTTCCCTGATAGGGGTTGTAAAAGCAATCATATCTTCGGCAAGCTGTTTCTTCATGTCCCCGTAACGGATGCTGCAGTTGTTGTAGGCGGTCCGGAAATGTTCTGCTGTATCGGGGGTGGACAACAGCTCCAGCAGATAGAAGAGGTTTGCCACAGGTTCGCTCATGGGTGCATTGGGCTCCCGGGGACCCGCATCTGTCACAGCGCGCATCACCTTTTTGCGGATCTCTTTCGGTTCGTCAGAGAGATAAATTCCATTCCCTTCGCTCTTACCCATCTTCCCGGTACCGTCCAGACCCGGTACCTTGATCAGTTCCTCTCCGAAGTTGTAGGGTTCGGGCAGGGTGAAATATTCCACCCCGTACATGTGGTTGAAACGTTTGGCAAACTTACGGGCCATTTCCAGGTTCTGTTCCTGGTCCTTTCCCACAGGGACCTTATCTGCATTATGTATTATGATGTCAGCACACATAAGTACAGGGTAGGTCAGCAATCCTGCATTGATATTTTCCGGCTGTTTACGGATCTTCTCCTTGAAGGTGGTGGTCCTTTCCAGCTCCCCCACATAGGCATTCATATTAAGCAGAAGGTACAACTCAGGGATCTCGGGCACATCGCTCTGGATGTAAAGGGTAGCCACCCCGGGATCCAGACCGGCTGCAATATACTCCGACAACACTGTCCTGATATTATCATGAAGATTCGCAGGGGTCGGATGTGTGGTGAGCGAATGATAATCGGCCACGAAAAAAAAGCACCTGTTATTATGCTGCATCTTCACAAAATTCTTTACCGCCCCAAAATAATTCCCCAGGTGCAGGTTCCCGGTAGACCTTATCCCGCTCAATACTGTATCCATAGGTTCCGCTGTGGTTTTAAGCTTCCTGCAAAACTATAAAATGTTATTGAAAAAACGTACTTTTGCCCAAATGACCACTACCCGTCAGCATAAAGTTGCCAGGCTTCTGCAGAAAGAGCTGGGGGATTATTTCCAGAAAAACGGATCCGCGATTACCGGAGGAAAGATGGTAACCGTTACCGTTGTAAGGATAAGTCCCGATCTGGGTGTTGCCAAGGTATACCTCAGCCTGTTCCCCGGCCGGGATCAGCCGGAGGCCCTTCAGGAAGTCAAAGAAAGGTCGGGGCTCATCCGAAGTAAAATGGGCAAACGACTAAAGAACCAGTTAAGGCATATACCCGAATTCGTATTCTATCTCGATGATTCGCTCGATTATATCGACAACATCGAAAACCTCTTGAATGATACCAATTAAATAAATAAAAAAATTACGAGTGAAATATGATCCGATAAAACAAAGCCTGGGGAGCGTCTTTAACAAAACCCCTTTTCTTCGTATCCTGTTTTATCGTTTACTGGACCTGCTGCTGTTGCGTTCCTGGCATATCAGAAAGGAATTGCGAAAAATGAAGCATTCCGGCTTTAACCCGGCTCATATTGCTGATGCCGGATCCGGATTCGGGCAATACGTATACTACCTGTCCAGGAAATATCCCGCTGCTGCAATTACCGGGCTGGATATTAAACAGGAACAGGTGGATGACTGTAACAATTTCTTTGCATCCATTGACCGGCAGCAGCATGTAATCTTTAAATATGCCGATCTGACCACTCTCGACATAAGCGAGTCGTACGATCTCATTCTTTCAGTGGATGTAATGGAGCATATTGAAGATGACCGGACAGTATTCCGGAATTTTTATAACAGTTTAAAACCTGGCGGGATCCTTCTGATCTCTACCCCTTCAGATCAGGGAGGATCGGATGTGCATAATGATCATGAAGAATCGTTCATTGATGAACATGTCAGGGACGGATACGGAGCTGAAGAAATTGAAGAGAAGCTGAAAAATGCGGGATTCAGAAATATTGAAGTCAGATATTCCTATGGACCACCGGGAAAGATCTCATGGAAATTGTCTATGAAATATCCCATACTTCTTGTAAATATCAGTAAGGTTTTCCTCTTGTTTCTGCCCATTTATTATCTGCTTGCCTATCCCGTCAGCTTTATTCTGAACCTGGCCGATGTAAGCACTGCTCATTCAACCGGAACCGGACTTATTGTCAGGTGTAAAAAGTGAACCTCTCATTCTATATAGCCAGGCGTTACCTTCTGGGTAAAAAGTCCCGCAACGCAATCAATATCATTTCGGGAATTTCCGTTTTTGGTGTTACCGTGGGGACTATGGCACTTGTAATTGTACTTTCTGTATTCAATGGATTTGACGAAGTGGTAAAATCGCTTTTCAGTGCATTCGATCCTGATATAAAAATCTCACCTGTGGAAGGCAAGACTTTTATTCCGGAGGACTCGGTCACCGCTGAGATCCTGGCTTTGCCAGGCGTTGTGGCCCTTTCGAAAGTCCTTGAAGAGAATGTTTTACTTCTGTACGGTGATAAACAACACATTGCCACCATTAAAGGGGTGGATGATTCATTCATACAGGTGAGCGGAATCGATTCCATGATCTATGACGGATCCATGAAACTTAAAGATCAGAATAGACCTTATGCCGTTGTGGGTCAGGGTGTTGCATACAGTCTCAGGATCGGGCTTAACTTCGTGGATCCCCTTTTTGTTTATACTATAGACCGGAAAGCAAAGTTCAACATGGCCCAGCCGGAGGAGTCCGTCCGGCGTGATTTTATCTATCCTTCGGGGATATTTGCCATTGAGCAGGACTTTGATTCCAGGTACATTATTGTACCCATTGAATTTGTCAGAAAACTTCTCTCCTATGATAAGGAGATCTCGTTCATGGAAATCAAGCTTGATCCCCGTTACCCGCCGGAAAAGGTGCAATCGGCCATATCCGCTGTTGCAGGAGATCATCTCCAGGTTAAAAACCGCGAACAGCAGAATGCGATATTCTACAAGGTAATGAAATCGGAAAAATGGGCCATATTCCTTATCCTGACCTTTATTCTGATCATTGCCTCATTTAATATCATCGGTTCACTCAGTATGCTCATCATTGATAAGAAAAAAGACATTGTAACCCTGCGGAACATGGGGGCAACAAACAGTTTCATCGAAAGAGTCTTCCTGGCAGAGGGATGGTTGATATCTTTAATAGGCAGTATGCTCGGACTGGCCCTCGGGACCGGATTCAGCTGGTTACAGCAACGTTTCGGCCTGATCCGGTTGCAAGGGAGCGGCACATTCGTTATTGATTCCTATCCTGTTAAAATTGAGGGAATCGACATTTTACTCATCTGGATCACAGTACTATTAATTGGCTTTATTGCTGCCCGTTATCCTGTAAAACAGATTTCCAGGAAATATCTGAAGGGGCTCGAGAAAAACGGAATTGTTTAAAACTTTGTGCTTCTTCTATACATAGATCGTCTATTTTTATAATCGTCTGAGAATAAATAGTCTTGTTCTTTGCAACCAATTGCGGGGTTCAATTGTATTGTAGGTATAAGCTGATAGGTGGGATTCAGTTATTTTTTAACCAGGAAAGTCTCTATGAAAAGATTCTGGAAATCATTGTTACCTTTTCTTGTTCTCATTTTATCGATACTGCCGGTCGGTGCACAGATAACCATCGATAGTATTACCACGACCCCGGCAGATTGCGGAGGAGAGTCATCCGGGAGTATTACAGTAAATATAAGTAATGGCACCGGCCCCTATAATTATACTCTTTTCCGGGGTGCCACTCCTGTTCAGAGCAGCGGAATAACAGATAGTACTCATTTTACTTTCAACGGACTGATAAAATCCTTATTCTATCTTGTGATCGTCGAGGACGGGGACCCGGTGATCATAGGATTTGACAGTGACAATGCATTTGTGGATGGCCCCAGCCCGATCAGCATACTTACTTATAACACCACCGATATTACCTGTAATGGTAACAAGGACGGGATCATCGAAGTTACTGCAACGGGGGAAGGGGAAAACCTTATTTATGAATTGTCCGGCCCCGATCCCCGATCCAATGAAGACGGAATTTTCAGAGATTTGCCCGAAGGGATTAATAACTACCAGGTAACTGTCAGTGATAAAGATGGTTGTCCTTCCACGGATGTTACACCTCTTCTGACTATAAATGAACCCTCAGCCGTAACAGTTGTGCCCGATGTGATTACACACGTGGATTGTTATGGTGATAATACAGGGGCCATTACCATCATTCCGGGGGGAGGATCACCTTCAGGCGGGGGTAGTGGCTATACCTATGAATGGACAGGGCCCGGAGGGCCATTTGCCACAACTCAGAATGTAACAAACCTGGAGGCCGGGGACTATTATGTAACAGTTTATGATGGTAATCTCTGTTCTGCAGATACAGGACCTATTGAGGTCAACCAGGAAGCAGAAATTACTGCCACCAGGGACTATTTAACCGATGTGTCGTGCAATGGCGGTAATGATGGGACATCGCGCGTTACAGCCGGGGGTGGTGTCGGTGGTTACTCCTATTCATGGGACGGACAGGCTTTCGGGCTTATTTCAACTCAAGTTGATCCGGACAATCTTATTGCAGACACCTACGACCTGACCATTTTTGATGCAAATAGTTGTTCAAAGATCTTCACTTCTTTTGCTGTTATTGATGAACCCGATCCAATCGAGGTAGAGGTGGATAATACATTTGATGCTACCTGCTGGGGTTATTCAGACGGATCAGCTGCTATCTCACCAAGTGGTGGAACCGGGCCTTACAGTTTCACATGGTCCGGCACCATACCTGTGCCTGCATACTCTTCAGCATTGGAAGATCCGGACAATATGCCCGCCGATCTCTATTCTCTGTCAATCACTGATGACAACAACTGCAGTGAATCTTTCCCAGATCTACTTACTATAGGTCAGCCTTCACCTGTTTCGGTTGTATTCAACAGCAGTACAGATGTGACATGTTTTGGAGGAAATAACGGTACCGCAGATGTAACTGTAAGCGGGGGGACAATTCCTTATAACTTTGACTGGACCGGTGATCTGACAGGGCATAATTCTGGCGCAGAAGATCCCGATGATCTGGTTGCTGATATGTATAATCTTGTGGTTACTGATAATAACAGCTGCGAAGAGATTATTGACGATATAGTCGAGATTGAGGAACCAGCAGATCTGGCAGTGGTTGTCGATAATATCATTCATGTGGATTGCAACGGGGAACAAACCGGTGCTGTCGAGATTATTCCATCAGGAGGGACCCCCGCCTATTCATATGCCTGGACCGGCCCCTCGGGCCCCCTGACCACCCAGAATATTTCGGGACTAGGTGCAGGAGCATACAGCCTGACGATGACTGATGCAAATCTCTGCTCCAAGGATTTTATCAATGTGGCAACCGTAAATGAGAACACGGGCATATCGGCAACCTTTGACCTGACTGATGTTTCATGCAACGGGGGTTCGGATGGTGCAATAAATGCATCGGTTCTGGGAGGTACACCCAATTACATCTATGACTGGACCGGCCCCGGTGGTCCCTATCCTGCAACTGAGGATCTTTCCGGCCTTGATACAGGCAGTTACCAGCTGACTGTTACCGACGATCTTGGTTGTATCGAGGTATTTCCTGTTCAGACACTTAACCAGCCCCCGGCCATCTCTGCATCGGCAACCACAGTGGATGTGGACTGTTTTGGTGCCGGTAACGGATCAATTGATCTTTCAGTTTCCGGGGGAACGCCAGGGTTTACATTTGCATGGACAGGACCGGGCGGACCGGCAGGTAATACCGAGGATATAACCGATCTTGATCCGGGAGCTTACAGCGTAAATGTTACTGATGCAAATCTCTGTTCCATCCTGTTTACAGATATAGCCATTGTCAGTCAACCTGCCGAGATCCAGGTTACCTCTGTTAAAACGGATATCTCCTGCGCAGGATCATCCGATGGCGCCATTGACATCACCGTCACAGGAGGAACCGAACCATATAATTTTGACTGGACAGGACCGGGAGGTCCGGCCGGAACTACTGAGGATATAGCGGACCTGGCAGCCGGGAGCTACAGCCTTACCATAACAGACGGTAACGGTTGCATCGTGGATTTTCCTGACCTGGCAAACATTATAGAACCCGATCCTGTCATTGCCACATATGTCATCCACCAGGATGTGATTTGCAACGGTGACAACGACGGATCAATTGAGATTGATGTGACCGGAGGTATAATGCCTCTTACTTTTGACTGGACCAACAGTCAGGGTCTAACTCAATCGACTATTGAGGATCCTGTGGATCTTGAAGCTGAGACATATTCCCTTACCATAACAGACGCAAACGGTTGTTCCGCATCTTTCCCCGACCTGGCAACAATTGACGAACCACCGGTTCTGTCAGCCTCTCTGGCAGGGACTAATGTACTATGTTATGGCGAAGGGAACGGATCCATAACTGTAACCGCTTCAGGCGGTACACCGGACTACGAATACTCCAGGGCAGGCGATTTCGATCCGGCCTACCAGGCAGGGGATTCTTTTACCGGACTTGATCCGGGATTCTATACTATCTGGACAAGGGATGCCAACAAATGTGTAGTCACTGATACCGTTACCATCCAGGAACCTGAAGAGATCCTGGTCCTTGGCGAAACTAAAAGCGGACAGAATCTCTGTTATGGTGACTCATCGGCCCAAATCTCCATAGATCAGGTTACCGGGGGTGTGTTGCCCTATCAGTACTCCATCAACGGTGGGGCTGATTTCTTTACCACAAGCCTGTTCATCAACCTGCCTGCGGGGAATTATCAGACTGTAGTAAAAGATGCCAGTGGATGTCTGGCTTCGGGAAATCTGAACAATATTACCCAGCCCTCAATGCTCTGGATAGAAACCTACAATCAGACTGATATTAATTCCTGTTACAATGCGCTGGACGGAAAGATCTTTATTGTAGGCAAAGGAGGTACCGGTATAAAAACCTATACTCTTAATGATACGCTCACAAACCTGTCCGGAGATTTCCAGAACCTGCCCCATGGATTGCATAAGATCACTATAACAGATGAAAACGCTTGTACCAGGGACACTTTTTCAGTAATTCTCTCTCCGCCGGAAATTGTGGTGGACAACCTGACCACATATGGTATAACAGGATGTCCGGGAGATGAAACCGGATCGTTGGTTGTGGAAGCATCCGGCGGCATAGCCCCGCTTTTCTTTTCTGTGGATGGCAATCCCTTCCAGGGCATTGACACATTTTCCAATCTTAAAGCCGGGGATCATACCCTGACCATTAAGGACAGCAGTGTGGGTGGCTGTACCAGAGATACTGTGTTCAGCATCACCGAACCTGAACCCATTGCCATACTTTCCGAACTGATTACTCACATTGCCTGTGCGGGAGATTCAAACGGGATTATTGAGATCATAGCAACCGGTGGGACACCCGACCTTAGCTATACCCTCAATCCGGGTGGCGTATCAAACAGTACAGGGATATTCAACGGACTTGCTCAGGACATTCCATATATTGTTACGGTGGATGATTCCGAGCATTGCGGCCCGGTCAATTCAAATCCCATTACAATAATTGAACCCCCGGTGCTGATCATTGATTCGGTTATCAGCAATAGTATCAGTTGTAACGGAGCAGGTGATGGCACCATTATTATATATGCTTCGGGAGGAGTCCCTCCCTATCAGTATTCTGTGGACGATGGAGCTTCCTGGTTGACAGACAGCGCATTTGAAGGGCTTACCCCTGATACTTTTGAGATTTTTGTAATGGATGCCAACCTTTGTATACTCTCATCAGATACCATCATATTAACCGATCCTCCTCAGATCTCCGTTTCAGTTACTCCTACTCATATTACCACATGTTCGGGCGACACTACAGGGGCAATAGAGGCTCTGGCAACCGGAGGGACCGGACCACTGGAGTATTCGCTGGATGGTATGGTATTTCAATCCTCCGGGATATTCAGCAACCTGCCGGGAGGCGACGCTCTGGTCTATGTAAGAGATTCCACAGGGTGTATGGTATCTGAACCGGTTACCATTAATGAACCTGATTCCGTTTTGGCCACTATTATAAAAACAGATGCCGTAAACGGAAATCCGGGAACCATTGTTATCACAGAGAGCAGGGGTGGGACCCCGCCCTACAGCTACACCATAGACGGGCCGGCCGGCATTTTTACGACTGATACCGTTTATACTGATCTTGAGGCAGGTTTCTACCATGTTATTGTGATGGATGCATCAAACTGCCCCTACGAGGAAATGGTGACTATCCGGGATGTATTGCCTTTGAATGTAATCCTCAGTATGACCGATGTAACCTGCTTCGGAGATAATGACGGTTCCATCGAATTCATTCCCCAGGATGCAGAAGGAGCGGTTGAATACTCCATCGACAGCGGCCAAAATTTTGTTGCCGAAGCATTGTTCGGGAATCTTCCCGGAAACAGGACCTATTACCTGGCGGCCATGGATTCTGCAGGAAAGGTATTCAACGATTCGGTTACCATATATGAACCCGCAGCAATTGCTCTTTCATCGGAAATCACTGCTGCAGAGTGTAACAACTTCAGTGAAACCGGGGCCATTGATATTACAGTATCGGGGGGCACGGGAACATATACTTATTTATGGTCCAACGGCAGTACGGATGAGGACCTTTCAAATATCGTATCCGGTGATTATACCCTTGAGATAAAAGATTCAGCTGGTTGTACTTTAAATGAAAACATGACTGTATACAGTATTGTTATTATTACAGCTGATGCCGGGAAAGACACGTCAATCTGTTACGGGGAATCGGTACAGCTGCAGGGAACCAGCGAAAATATTCCCTCCTGGAGCCCGGTTACCTTCCTGACCGATCCGGATATATCCAACCCGGTGGCAGTTGGAGTAACCCAGACAACTACCTATGTTCTGACCATTAAAGAGGAAGTCCCTGTTTATGGTTGTTATAACACCGATACGGTGACCATAACCACTTATCCGCTGACCGGAATTGATGTCACCCCGGATACATCTATTGTAATAGGGAGCTCTATACAGCTTGAAGCAACTGGTGGTCCGTTCCTTGAATACAGGTGGGACCCTGAAACCGGACTCGACAACAGTACCATTTTCAATCCGGTTGCTTCACCACAACAATCCATCATGTATACAGTATACGGAACCAATGAAAATGGATGTGAAGAGTCCGATTCTGTATATATAACGGTTATTGAGGGTGTTCAGCTCCAGCCTTTTAATGTGTTCTCTCCCAATAACGACGGTATAAATGACTATTTCGACATCGAAAACGCCAGTTTTTACCCTGAAGTTCTGGTGGAAGTTTACAGCCGCTGGGGTGAACTGATCTTCTCCACTGTAGGCTATGATGACGGAAGCAGGTGGGATGGTACAACAAGGGGGAAAGATGCTCCAATAGGTACATACTACTATATAATCATTCCCGAAAGCGGGGCTGAACCCATCACAGGTAACGTAACTATAATCAGGTAGGATGAGAAGAGTTACACATATTATACTGTTAACCATAATAGCCAGTTCCACCGGTTTGTTCGGACAGCAATTGCCTCAATATACGCAGTACATGTTCAACGATTTCGTGATCAATCCTGCAATTGCAGGTGTACATGATTTTTATCAGATCCGGACCAACCACAGGTTCCAGTGGGTTGGCCTGCTCGATCCGCCCGTAACCAATTCAATTGCTTTTTACGGCCCCCATGCCAATCTTGACATGGGTTACGGCGGTTATATATACAATGATGTAACCGGTCCCACCAGTCGGACAGGTATTACAGGTTCATATGCTTATAATATTGCCATAACGGGTGATATCAGGCTTTCCATGGGCATTTCAGCCAGCATGATGCAATTCCGCATAGATGGCACCCAATTGAATCCAAAAGATGTTTCCGATCCAAGTATCCTGAACATGGTAAGTACTACCTATCTCCCTGACGCCGGGCTCGGAGTATATCTTTACGGAGAAGGATTCTATGTGGGCCTTTCTGCTGCTCAGCTACTCAACAATAATCTCAAAATATTTGACAATAAAAACGGGTTGAACCGGTTAAAAACCCATATTAATCTCACCGGAGCCTACCGGTTCGAGGTAGATCCTGACTGGGTACTTGAACCGTCGGTGATGATAAAGGGAACTGCTCCCAAAGAACTGAACTTTGATATTACCGCTAAAACAGAATGGAAAAAAATGGTCTGGGGTGCGGTATCTTACCGCTTTCATGAAGCCATTGGCATTTTGGCGGGTTACAGTTATGAAGAAACACTCTTTTTTGGTTATGCTTATGATATAGGCATTACCAGCCTCAGAAAATACAATACCGGGACACATGAAATCATGATTGGTTACCGTTTTAATGATATAAAATAGTAACTATGAAACTGAGGTTTCCGGCTATTCTCCTGGTCCTGTTCATAATTGCCTGCTGGGGATGTACGAAAAAGCAACAGATTACCGGGAAAGAATTCATTCCCCGCGAAGTACTGGTTGATGTTCTCGTGGATATACACCTGGTTGACGGAATCACCAATGACCGTAAATTCTATCATCGGTACCAAGATGTGGACAGCATTGATGTGTTGGGTCCAATCCTTGAGAAATACCAGGTAAGCAAAACCATGTTTGATGCTACCATGCTGGAATACAGCAGATACCCTGATCTCCTGGACCAGGTTTACAATGATGTGCTTATGAAGCTGAACATGATGCTTGACGAGAACGACAATGAGGAAGATCCTAATAGACCAGGAGGGTTGTAAGCACAATCCCAAAACCAATCAGGTATCCCGCTAAAACCTCACCCGGTTTTTGCGTCTTCAGAATTAACTTTGAGGTACCGGTTAGTCCTGCTGCCATCAAAACGAGCATCAGGATTCCCTCCATCTGGGTTTCATAGAGCAGGGTCAATGCAATGATAAGCCCTGTTATTCCTCCAAGTGCTGCCATATGCATGCACAACCTGAACCTGAAACTTAAGAGAAGCAGCAGGAACAATGTAAGGGATACCGAAAGCACATAGGCATGTATTATTTTACTCAGGGGAAGCCTGACAAAATAGACAAATGTAATTACATAAAGTACGAGAATGATAAAATGAGGTATCAGGCGTTCTTCCCTGGAAACATTTTGCAACCCGGCAATGAGATTCCTGTAATAGAGAATGGGGATCATCATTGCCGGAAATATCAGGGTTCCAAGGGCCATAATAAATAATATGGCCCGTTTGGCCGCCGGGTCGAGCAACGAAATATAGGTGCCCGAATTTAACAGAAGTACTAAACCCAGGGTGGGCATTAGCAGTGGATGGAACACGTAAGAGATTATCCTTGCTACTCTTTTCATTTTTCTCTGATTACAGCTCTTTTCGGAGCCTGGCTACAGGTAAGTCCAGCTGCTCTCTGTATTTAGCCACCGTTCTTCGTGCAATCTGGTAACCTTTATCTTTTAGTATGACCGAGAGCCTGTCATCGGTAAGTGGTTTGTGTTTATCTTCATTATTAATACAATCATGCAGGATCTTCTTTATCTCCCTGGTAGAAACCTCCTCTCCGCTATCTGTCTGCATCCCTTCTGAAAAGAAATACTTTAAAGGATAGATCCCAAAATGGGTCTGGATATACTTACTGTTTACCACCCTGGAAATTGTTGATATGTCCAGGTTTGTCATCTCTGCAATATCTTTAAGGATCATCGGGCGCATGCGGACCTCATCACCTTCATAAAAATATTCCCTCTGATATTCAAGTATGGCATTCATGGTAAGCAACATGGTGTTCTGCCTTTGTCGGATGGCATCGATAAACCATTTTGCTGAATCCAGTTTTTGTTTTACAAATGTGATGGCGTCCTTATCTTCCCTGCTTGCCGAGGCCTGATTGGCGCTGTAACTCTCAAACATATCTGAATAGGTTTTACTGACCCTTAATTCAGGTACATTGTATGAATTGAGGTAGAGATTCAGTTCTCCTTCGTTCTCTTCCAGAATAAAATCGGGGATAATATGGTGGAATGACTTCCCCTGTGAATCTCCTATGGCCCCGCCTGGCTTAGGATTGAGCTTCAGAATCTCCTCAAGGGCAATTTTCAGCTCCTGCTCGGAAATTCCCAGCCGCTGAATGATCTTATCGTAATGTTTGTTGGTAAATTCCTCAAAATGCTTTTTCAGGATCCGGTGTGCCAGCTTCGTCTCAGGATTATCCAGATCCTTCCTTTCAATCTGTATGAGTAGACATTCCTGTAAATTCCTTGCACCAACACCTGCCGGATCCAGATCCTGAATGATCATAAGTACCTCATGAAGACCTTCATAAGATGCCTCCAGGCCCACCGAAAATGCAATATCATCAGCAATGGCTTCCAGTTCTCTTCGAAGGTAACCGTCATCGTCAATGTTTCCAAGGATATATTCTGCCAGAATTTCCTGTTCCTCAGTAAGTTTCCTTAATCCCAGCTGGCTCTTAAGTTGTTCTTTAAATGAACTTCCAAGGGTAAAGGGAATTTCTTCCCTTCTATCATCGGCCGAATAATTCCGGGCATTTAACCTGTAACTTGGGATATCATCATCCTCCATATAATCCTCAAGGGAAAATTCATCCTGCTGGTCACCAGCCAGTTCATCCTTAACCTCATCCTCCTCATTATATATATCTTCATTATTCCCTTCCTCAAGGACCGGGTTTTCTTCCAGTTCTTTTTTTATCCGTTGATCCAGTTGTATTGCGGGGACTTCCAGCAGCTTTATCATCTGAATCTGCTGAGGAGATAATTTTTGAAGCAGCTTTTGCTGAAGCCTCTGTTTAAGCATATGCGTCTATCTAAAATTCCGCATTCTTTGGCGTCCTGGGAAATGGTATCACATCCCTGATATTGCTCATTCCCGTTACAAACATAATCAATCGTTCAAAACCCAGTCCGAATCCGCTATGTTCCACTGTCCCAAATTTACGAGTTTCCAGATACCACCACAATTCATCTTCAGGAATATTCATTTCTTTCATCCTTCTTTGAAGTTTGTCAAGCTCTTCCTCCCTCTGGGAACCTCCGACAATTTCACCAATCATCGGAAAAAGTACATCCATGGCCCTGACTGTTTTCCCATCGTCATTCTGTTTCATATAGAAAGCCTTAATCTCACCGGGATAATCGGTAAGTATTACCGGTCTTTTATAATACTCTTCCACCAGGTACCTTTCATGTTCGGACTGAAGGTCAGAACCCCATTGCACAGGAAACTCAAACTTCTTTCCTGATTTTATAAGGATCTCAACAGCCTCAGTATAGGTTTTCCGTTCAAATGGATTTTCCAGAACAAACCTGAGTCTTTCAAGCAGCCCTTTGTCTATCATATTATTCAGGAATTCCAGATCATCCTGACAATTGTCCAGAGTATATTGAATAAGATATTTCAGGAAGTCTTCTGCCAGATCCATGTTGTCATTGATATCATAAAAGGCCATCTCGGGCTCGATCATCCAGAATTCTGCCACATGCCTCGGTGTATTTGAATTCTCAGCCCGGAAAGTCGGACCGAATGTATATATTGAAGAAAGAGCCAGGGCCCCAAGTTCTCCTTCCAGCTGACCCGAAACGGTCAGATGGGTGGAACGTCCGAAAAAGTCCTCAGAAAAATCAACTTCACCATCTTCATTTTTGGGTGTGCTATCCAGATCGAGAGTGGTCACCTTGAACATGGCACCAGCCCCTTCCGCATCCGAAGCTGTAATAATCGGAGTATGCATATAATAAAAACCCCTGTCGTTATAGTATTTATGTACAGCAAAAGCGAGGGCATGCCTTATCCTGAAAACTGCTCCAAACGTATTGGTGCGGAATCTGAGATGAGCAATCTCCCTCAGGAATTCGAATGAATGACCCTTTTTCTGTAAAGGGTAGAGTTCCGGATCAGCATCCCCCAGAACCGTTAATTCTGATGCCTGTATTTCCACACGCTGACCTTTGCCCATGGATTCTACAAGTTTACCTTTGACGCTTATTGATGAACCAGTAGTTATCCTCTTCATCTGGTCCTCCGGAAATGATTGTAAATCAACCACTACCTGAATATTATGAATTGTCGTGCCGTCATTTACAGCAATAAATGCTACCTGGTTGTACCCCCGCCTGGTTCTTACCCAGCCCTTCAACAAGATTTCCCTGTCGGTTAACTGAGATGCTAATAAGTCCTTTACTGTTGATCTTTTCATATAGTTCTATTAACAAGCTACAAAAGTACAATTTTATCAATTTCCATTCGTTAACTTTATAATCTAAAAAGATTCAATTATTTTTACCACAATATCAAAACATTGCAGCATGGAACAAGAGAAGAAATCTATCATGGTCACCTGGGATTTTTCACCTGTTTCTTATAATGCATTGAAACATGCAATTAAGATGTCGCAAATTGTGAAATATAACATTGTATTGTTTCACATTGTAAATGAACCATCTGAAGAAGAAAAAGCCAGAACCAGGATAGAAGAGGACATAGAGGGGATCAGGAAAGATTTGGGCGTGGAGGTGGATTACTATGTCCATCATGGTAAGATTTTTAAAGAGATTGCCGACTACGCTTCCAAAGAGGAGAACCATGTCAACTTTGTAGTCATGGGCACACATGGAATGAAAGGGGGTCAGAAATTATTCGGAAGCTGGGCATTAAAGGTTATAGCAGGATCAGCTGTGCCCTTCATTGTGGTACAGGATGAACCCGGAAAAGACAGGTATACAGACATTGTATTTCCCATAGATTTTAAATCTGAAAACAAAGAGAAATTACAATGGGCAATTTTTCTTGGTAAATACCTGAACTCCAAGATTCACCTGTACAAAGCCCCTATTGCTGACAAGACACTTCAGAAAAAGGTAAATGTTAATTTGAATTTTGCTATCAGGTTTCTGATTCAGAACAATATTGATTACGAAATTCATACAGCTCAAAAATCCGGTAATTTTCAGAAAGAGATCCTCAGCTTTTCCAAAAGGATCAAAGCAGATCTGATCCTGATCACCACGACCAAACATCTTACAAAGTTCGACTTCATTTTTGGAGCCAAGGAACAGTATCTTCTTTCAAACAACGAGAGAATACCCGTGATGTGTGTCAATCCTAAATCCAATTTTGCAAAGGTTGGCCAGTTCATGTATGGATGACGGCCCTGCCTGTCAAAATCAGATATGAGTATTTCGGTCAGGGATATCACTAAACGTTATGGCACACAAATAGCTGTATATAAGGCATCTTTCAGTGTTGGAATCGGTGAAATTGTCGGTTTTATCGGGCCAAACGGTGCAGGTAAATCCACCACCATGAAAATCATTACCGGAACTCTTCCCCCAGATGAAGGAGAGGTGATGATCAAGGATTTACCTATCATCGAAAACCGAAAAATGATCAGTAAAATCATTGGCTATCTCCCGGAGAACAATCCTCTTTATACCGAAATGTTCATCCGTGAATACCTCAGATATGTTGCAGGTCTCTACGGTATAAACGGTTCAAGAGCCATGAACAGGCTGGATGCAGTGATCCGGATGACCGGTCTCGAATCAGAGTCACATAAAAAGATTGGAGATCTGTCCAAAGGCTTCAGGCAAAGGGTAGGACTGGCCCAGGCCCTTATCCATGATCCTGAAATCCTGATTCTTGATGAACCAACCTCCGGACTGGATCCAAATCAGCTTGTGGAGATCCGAAACCTGATTTCCTCCATAGGAAAAGAAAAAACCGTTTTACTCTCAACTCATATACTTCAGGAAGTGGAAGCTATATGTGACCGGGTGGTCATTATCAATAACGGAAAGATAGTTGCCGATGAAAATGCCATTAAGTTAAGGGAAAAAAGTTCCTCCGGGATCAGTACGGTGCATATCGAATTAAATTCTCCCGCTGATCCCGAACTCTGGCAAAAGCTTCCCTATATTAAAAATGTTAAATCCCTGGGAAACAATCAATTCCTTTTAGAGGCCCATGATTCAAGGGATGTACGCGAAGATGTTTTCAATTTTGCTGTTAGTCAGGGTCTGACTATTTTATCCCTCTCCCTGAATACAAAAAGCCTGGAAGAGGTATTTCGTGAACTAACCAGCCACTAAACTCCTGATTACTATTTCAATGTGGTTAAAACAAATTGGCATTGTATTTGTTTACATTATTTATATATTTGCCATTTCAATTGTTAACCAAATGATTACCCTATGAGATTACGAGTATTTACAATTCTGGGAAACATTCTGCTTGCAGGCTCTTTGTCTGCTCAAACCCTTACAGACGTAATAAATGAATTCAATGCAGGTGTTGAGAATGTTAATAATCAGGAATATATTCCTTCTGTTGAACATTTCAATGCCGTTTTATCCCTGGCCGAAGTAGTAGGAGATTCAGCCGATGATCTCAAATCTCAGGCAGAAAATCAGATTCCCCTGGCCTACTACAGGCAGGCAACACTTTTCCTGAAACGGAAACAATTTGATAATGCCATTCCAAACCTGGAAAAAACCATTGAACTTGCTACACTGTACGGCAATAATGATGAATCCAGGGATAAGGCCAACAGGTATCTGTTACAGTCATACATGATGGAAGGTCAGCGTAACTATAAGAATGAATCTTATGAAACCGCTATTGATTATTTTGATAAGGCGCTCGCCATGAATGCAAACCTGTACAAGGCTCATCTGGCAAAGGGTATGATCTTCCTGGATCAGGATGAGACAGACATGATGCTGCAAGAGTTTGCTCTTGCCAAGGAAGGGGCATTGGCCAAGAATGATTCCAAAACTGTTGAACTGATCAATAGCTATATTGACTCATACTATAATAAATTTATTACGGAGGAGATGGAAATGGTTGATCCGGAAGAGAACGACTATACCTATGTAATTGAAGCATGTGAAAATGCGCTGAATGCCAATCCTGAGAATCCAAGGGCTTTATATCACCTGGCACTAATTGATAATAAAATGATCGAATATGATGCAGCCATTGAAAATGCTTTGAAAGCTCTTCAGTATGAAACAGATCCGGTCTGGATCTCAGCGATTAATTTTGAACTGGGTAGCGCCTATCAAAACACGGCTGACTATCCCAAAGCATGTGAAACACTTCAAAAAGTGGTTGAAGACCCGTTTCTGACAAGGGCTGAGAAAAAAATGGGCTCCATCCCTGGATGTAACTGATAATTCAGATGTCTTACTTATTTACTTCCGAGTCTGTTTCTGAGGGTCATCCCGACAAAGTGGCGGATCAGATTTCAGATGCATTGCTTGATGAGTTTCTGGCTTTCGATCCGAATTCGAAAGTCGCCTGTGAAACACTGGTCACTACCGGTCAGGTTGTACTGGCAGGGGAGGTTCACACAGACACCTATATCGATGTTCAGAAAGTTGCCAGGGGGGTGATCTGTAAAATCGGGTATACCCAAAGCGATTATCAGTTTGAGTGCAACTCCTGTGGTGTTATGACCCTTATTCACGAACAGTCGCCCGATATTAACCGTGGGGTGGATCGCGGTGATCCTATGGAACAGGGTGCCGGAGACCAGGGAATGATGTTCGGCTACGCCGTAGACCAGACT
>CAZIAU010000006.1:0-7398 GCA_964536755.1 uncultured Bacteroides sp.
TAAACGTTTACAAATATATATATAAAAATAAAATTAACAAACAGAAATAGAATATAATAGAAGCTGAAAACGTTTACAATTATGGCAGGTTTAAAGGATGTAGCAAACAAAGCAGGAGTTTCCATCGCCACAGTATCGAGGGTGATCAATAATGCCCCTAACATAAGTGACGAGACCAGGCTTCGGGTCCGGAAAGCCATGAAAGCCCTCAATTTCCGTCCCAGCAGAATAGCTAAAAGGCTCAGGTCAAAATCAGTATCGGGAAACCTTGTAGGCATCCTGGTCCCGGATATCAGTAATCCTTTTTATATAGATGTACTGACCGGAATTGAAGATTTCCTTCACAGCCACCAGTATCTTCTCATCATGTGCAATTTCTCTCAAAATGCCGAAAAAGAAAAAATGTATGTAGATGCACTTGTTTCTGAATCAGTCGATGGACTGATTGTTGCTCCCGCTCATGAAAATGACGAAAAGATCATTGCGCTTGAGAAAGATAATATACCATTTGTCTGCATAGACCGGGGACTGAAAGATGTGAATGCGGATGTCGTACTGGTTGATAATGAGAAGGGGGCCTATGAGGCGATAAGTTTTTTATTGAAACAGAATTACAGGAAGATCGCATATATATCCGGCCTTCCGGAAATTCCCACCAGCCGGCAACGGGAAACAGGTTACAGAAAGGCGCTTGAGGAGTTTGGGGTCCCCTACAGGAAAGAGCTGGTGAAATACGGAGATTCGGGAATGCAAAGCGGGATCCGGCTGGCCGGGGAACTTTTGTCACAGGAACTAAGGCCCGACGCAATTTTCACGGGAAACAACCTGATTACTCTGGGTGCCCTGGAAACCATTATGAAAACGGGCCTGCGTATTCCCGAAGACATTGCTATTATCGGTTTTGATGACATGCCCTTTTCGGGCACACTGAATCCACCTCTGACTGCTGTCAGACAACCTGCTTATGAGATTGGTCGCAGGGCAGCGGAATTACTTTACCAGCGTATTCTGGAACCGGACAGGCCGAATGTGCAAATCTTGTTGAATACAGAACTGATTATAAGAAAATCCACCCGGGTGATGGATTTACAAATTATATAAAACTAAAATTATTGCTCACTATGAAAGTCAAGACACTGTTTTTACTACTGATCGTTTGGGCCGGGATGGCCCAGCCAGCTTTCTCACAGCAGTCCGGGAGTATCTCAGGGAAGGTGAAGGATGCATCCAACGGCGACTTCCTTCCCGGAGCTGCCATCTATCTTGAAGGAACGAAATTCGCTACGATTTCGGATGTGGAAGGTGATTATAACCTGTATGGTATTCCAGCCGGGAATTATACCCTGAAGGTCAAATATATAGGGTATGAAGATTATGAAACCTCAATCGTTATGAGTGAAGGTGAGGCCATTGTACATGAAATAGAGCTTCAAACTTCATTTATTGAGCTGCACGGGGTCGAGGTGATCGGCCAGAGACAGGGACAGATGAAAGCTTTAAATATGCAAAAGGAATCCCTTGTTCAGCAGAATATCGTAGCCCAGGAGCAGATGGAAAGTTTCCCCGACCTGAATACGGCTGAGGTGCTTCAAAGACTGCCCGGGGTGAACATTTCGCGGGATATGGGAGAAGGTAAGTTCGTCTCTATCAGGGGAACGGATCCCCGGTTCACACAGGTAAAGGTGAACGGGGAAGCCATTGCTACACCTGAAGACGCAGAGCGTTTTGTGGCGCTGAACGTGATCTCGGCCGCTCAGCTTTCTTCCATTGAGGTCACAAAATCTCCCACACCAAAAATGGACGGTGAGGCCATAGGCGGGGTGGTGGACCTGAAAACCCGGAGTGCTTACGATTCGGACAAAAGGATCCTGAAGGTATCTGCAGGCGGAGGATACCAGAATGGTGCCCTGGGACCCAACGCGAGAGGGGACATATCCTTTGCGAGCAAACTGGGGAAATCGCAGAAGATCGGACTGGCCCTGAACGCAAATTATCAGTTGCTGAACAAAGTGGCCGACGGAATAGAACCCCGGTGGGGCTTCAATAATTTTGACATCAATTCGAATCCTCTGCCCTTTGTTTTCACTGATATTGAAATGAAATTATATGAGGCAAACCGGGCGCGTTATGGAGCCGGAGGCGAACTGGAATTCAGGCCCAATCCCAGGACTAAACTGAAGATCGGGGGGATGTATAATCTTAGGGATGACCAGCAGACCAGGAACCTGAGGCGGGTAAGGGCCGACAGAGGTGTATATATCACAGCGGATACTGTTTTCAATGCCCGGTCCTATTTTGAATTGCAGGACAGGGTGGAATCACAGGAGATCTGGGCCATGAACGCATCCGGGGAGCATGACCTGGGATGGATGAAAATCAATTATAATGCAGCTTACAGCCATGGTCTGCAGGAAAAGACCGGGGAGGGACAGATCAAGGCGGAGTTTCAGTCAGATCAGCGTTTTACGCTGGTAATAGATCCAAATGACTACAGGATCCCCAGGTTCCAGTATTTTGATGTCCAGGGCGCTGCATTTGTCCCCATGAGCGAGGACAGCATCCTGGATCCGTCCAAATATGCCCTGGACCAACTGGACTGGAGGGTACAGCATACTACCAACTCCGATCTTGTGGGGGCGCTGGATTTTACGATCCCCTATTTCCTGGGTAATCACGGAGGCAGCTTCCAGTTTGGGGCAAAAGCACGGGTAAGAGTTAAGGACAGGGACAATGAAAGGATCAAGAACAGGCATACGGACTATATAATTCCCATGTCTGATTACACAGGCAAAACGGTGGATTATTTCCTGGAAGACAACTACCGGTTTGGCCCGACAATCGATCCCAATCCCCTGAGGGAATTTTACGTCGCGAACGGGGATAACCCTGGCATACTGGAACCGGAATACCGCTGGGTGGAATCGTTAGGGGAAACTTACACTGCCCAGGAAAGAGTCCTGGCGGGGTATGCCATGTTCCACCAGACATTTGGGAACCTGGTTATTCTTGGCGGTCTCAGGGTGGAACACACCACTACCGGATACGAGGGCATGGACCTGATCCTGGACAGTAACGGTGAATATGTGGACCATGATACTATCAACTCCACCCGGTCCTACTTCAACTATTTTCCCAACATTCAGACCAGGTACAGGATCACTCCTAATACCAATCTGAGGCTGGCACTTACGACCGGGATCATGCGACCCAACTACTACTCTCTGGTACCTTATTATATTATCAGTGACAAGGACAGGCTCATCCTCCGGGGAAACGCGGACCTGAAACCCACAAAGAGTACAAATGTGGATTTCAGCCTGGAGCATTATTTCCAGAAGGTAGGTATTGCTTCTGTTGCGGTATTTTACAAACAGCTTGAAGACCTCGCATATACAAAGATCACCAGGGATACCACCCCGGGCGATTATTACAACTGGGAAAGTCAGCAGGTGATCAACGGAGGGTCTGCGGAACTTTTTGGTATTGAACTGAACTGGTCTCAGCAATTTACCTTCCTGCCCGGGTTCCTGAATGGATTCGGCATCTATCTGAACTACACCCATAACCAGGCCTTCAACACGGAGATATTCGAAAGGGATATGAATAACCGGATCCCCGGACTGGCAGCAGATGTGGGTAATGTGGCCCTGACCTATGAAAAATACGGACTGACAGCAAGGGTGGCCTACAATTTCAGCGGAGAGGCGCTGGATGAGATCGGGGAGCTGACCGACAGTAGTCAGGATATCTGGGTGGACAAACACGGACAACTGGATCTATCCGCTGCATATGAAATCAGAAAGGGGCTGGAGTTATTCCTTGAAGTCAACAATATCCTGAACAATCCCTACAGGGAATATTACGGAGACCCGGATATCACCTATCAGCTGGAGTTCTATCCCTGGATGTTTAATGCTGGTGTGAAGTGGAGCCTCCGCTAAAATCCAACGGCATGAAAGAATATAACAGGTATTTTAAGATTGCAGCCTTCCTGATCCTGACCGGAGGAATGCAGATCCCGGCCCAGGAACTCCCGGAGATCCTATGGGACAAAACCATCGGGGGCAACTTCGCCGATCAGATCGGAGGGATCTATCCTTCAGCCGACAACGGCTGGTATCTTTTCGGGACAAGCAGTTCGAATACAGGTTTTGAAAAATCAGCAGCTCCCTATACCATGTTCGGGAACGACCTCTGGGTATTGAAATATAATTCCAACTGGGAAAAAGAATGGGACAAGGTCCTGGGAGGCACCGATGAAGAAAATCTGGCAGGGGTGGTACGTTCCACGGACGGGGGTTTCGTCCTGGCGGCCACCAGCCGTTCCATGGCCTCCGGTGACAAGAGCGAAGATGCCAGGAGTCAGGATATGGAAGACTACTGGGTGGTAAAACTGGACGCCGACGGGAACAAGGTATGGAGGAGCTGATATTGATGTGCTGTCGAGAATCCGTCGCCATCCCTGGGGAGGTTATCTCCTGGCAGGAACAAGCTATTCCGGGAAATCCGGGGATAAGACCCAGGATTCCTTCGGTAAACAGGACTGGTGGGTACTTAGGATAGATGAACAGGGAAATATCCTTTGGGACAAGGTATTCGGGGGAGAAAGGTTTGATCAGAATCCGGGGATCTTTGACATGGACGACGGTTTCATCATCACCGGCATATCCGATTCTCCTCCTTCCGGGAATAAGACCGCGGAAGTGAGGGGCAGCTACGATGCCTGGTTGGTGAAGATAGATTTCAGTGGTAATAAGGTTTGGGACAAAACTTTCGGAGGTGAAGAAAACGAAGGAGGAGCCAGTATTGCAATCGCACAGGGTGGAGGATACATGCTCAGTATCACCTCGAAATCTGGAATATCAGGAAATAAGACAACACCGGATTTTGGGGCAGATGATGCCTGGTTCGTAAAGGTGGATTCCAGTTTTGAAATTGAATGGGATAAAACCCTCGGAACGGTGCACCAGGACCACCTGTCGGCGAGAATGGCCGGAGGTGGCGGATATATACTGACAGGGAACCATACGGTGGAAGAGGCGCAGCCAGGAGGGGGAATCATCAATTACGGCCAGCGTTGGCTGGTCCATACGGACGATGACCTGAATACTATCTGGGATTTTAAATTCGGCGGTGACAAGAATGAAACAGGAGGTGCTGCATGGAGGCTGGAACCGGATACCACCATGATCCTTATGGGTAGCAACAGTGATTCAGACATATCGGGGGATAAGACAGAGGATTCCAGGGGTGGACCTGATTTCTGGCTAACCATGATACAGATGCCATTCGGATTGTATTCTGGAATTGCACGGCAACCTGAAACTTATGAGATCAAGCTCTTTCCGAATCCGGTGTCAGGTAACCTTTTATTTGTTGAATCTGCAAAGGACCGGATAGAATCGGTTGAGTTTTATTCGCTTTCAGGAATGAAAGTGCTCTCCCGGAATCCTGTCGGTGAACGCAGTGCAGGAATAGACGTGACACACCTGAAGCCGGGTATGTATGTAAGCTGCATTATCATGGAGAATGGATGCACACTGAACAGGAAATTCATTAAAAAATAAAACGTCATATCAATAAAAAAAAGCATTATGAAAAAATTTACCGTTTTAATCAGGTTCTTTATTGCAGCATTCGGAATGCTTTTATTATTCATTCCGGTGACTGCACAGGAATGGGAGAACATCCAGCCCATGGATGCTATTCCGGATACCGGCTCCTGGAGGTCCAGGGATGCCATCCTTGATTTCTGTGAGATCAGGCAGGATCCGGACTATGAATTCAATCATGTAGTATACATTAATGACTTCAGTTACGAGTATCGCAGGGGTTCATTCCGTTACGACTGGCGTTTGAACACTGAACTGGGAGTTTCACCGGACGAGGGAAATGAAATCGCCGGTATCACCATGGTCTTCAGGGCAAAGCCCACTACCGAAGCCATTAATGCCAATCCCGACAGCACTGTCTGGTGGTGGTATGTCTCTATAAGGGCTTCCGGTCCGGTGGGATACCATACCGAGATGCAGGCTTCGAAAAATGGCCTCCAGCTATCAGGATGTACCGGCCAGATTCCCCTTGTGGAAGGAGAAGACATATTTTATCCCCTTGACACCAGCTGGCATACTTTCAGGGTAACGGTTATTCAAAGGGATGTGAAGATCTATATGGATGAAAATCCGGAGCCCATTATCGAAACCAAAACCACTTGTGTGGACGAAGGAGGGAACCAGCTCAGGGTTGGAAAACAGGACAGGAGCCATCCCATCGGCACCTTGTTCGATTATTTCCTTATTCTGGAAGGCGCCATCTATGCTCCGGGAGAAGGACCGGCCATTCCAGACGGTTTTCTTGTGGGACCCGGAGGGTCTCCGGTCGGTTTAAGGGAAGCAGAGCGCGGTATAGCCTATTCGGTCTATCCCAATCCGACAAACGGAACTCTGAACCTGAGATTTCTCCAGGCGGAGGACGGACCAGTAAATATGGATATCTATTCGCTTGCCGGGCAGAAACTAAGGTCTTCCTGCCTGGGCACTTTCCCTGCCGGAAGTCATGAGGTCCGTATCCATACCGGGGATCTGCCGGGCGGGATCTACCTGCTGTCACTGAATGGAAAGTACACTAAATTCATTAAAAAATGAGGTATATGCTGAGATACTTTGCAATCGCTCTGACCGCGCTGATACTTTTCTCCTGCAGTCAGACGAAGAAAGAGCCGCAATGGAATGTGGTATTCATACTGGCTGATGACATGGGATGGAACCAGGTGGGCTACCATGGTACCACCTTCTACGAGACACCTAACATAGACCGGATCGCTGCAAATGGGATTACATTTTCAAATGCATATTCCGCTAACCCGGTCTGTTCACCAACAAGGTCAAGTATCATGACTGGGAAGAATCCGGCCCGCCTGCACCTGACCAATTATATTCCCGGGAATAGTTATCCATATGCAAAGTTGACGACACCGGTGATAATCCCGGGACTTCCTCTGGAAGAAGTTACACTTGCAGAACTTTTTAAAGCACACGGGTATGTAACGGGTCATTTCGGGAAGTGGCATCTGAATGCGGATAAGAACTATGTGCCGGGCAGGCCGAAGGATCCCGGATCACAAGGATTCGACGAAGTTTTCACATCTGTCAAACCGACCGAGGATGCCGATCCCTCGGCCGATGCACACCACGCCGTTGAGATAACGGAAAGGACGATAAAGTTCATCGAGGAAAACAAGGACCGTCCTTTCTTCGCCTACGTTGCACACCATGTGGTCCACAGACCCATCATGGAGAAACCTGCACTGGTCGCAAAGTATGAGGCCAAACCCGGATCAGATGATCCGGTGAATAATCCGATCATGGGAGCAATGATCGAAACAATGGATCTGGGGAT
>CAZIAU010000006.1:7408-18617 GCA_964536755.1 uncultured Bacteroides sp.
TTCAAACAGGGATTAATGCAAATACAGCGGTGATCTTTTATTCAGATAACGGCGGATTGGAGCAATTACAGGACCAGGCGCCGTTCCGAGGAGGGAAAGCGATGGTTTTCGAAGGCGGGATCAGGGTGCCTCTGGCCGTTAAATGGCCAGGTGTGGTCGAACCGGGTAGCAGTTGTGACGATATGGTCATTTCCGATGATTTCTTCCCCACCTTTGCCGAGATCCTTGGAGATGAAAGCTCTGGGGAACTGGACGGTACGAGCCTTCTCACACTATGGAAAGGTGAAGGACATCTTCAGCGAAATACACTTTACTTCCACTATCCGCATTATCACCATCAGGGATACCTCCCTGCCGGTGCCCTTCGGGAGGGGGATTTTAAACTGATCGAGTGGTTCGAGGAATCAGTTTATGGTAAAGACAATGCTTATGATCTTTATGATCTGGCGGCAGATCCCGGTGAAGAAAATGATCTTGCAGAGAAGATGCCGGAGAGGGTGGAAGAAATGGCCGGCAAGTTGAAAAAATGGAGAAAAGAGATCGGGGCACAGGAAATGGGGATCAATGATCATTATGATCCCGCAAAAGCAGATTGGAGGGAAGCAGACAGCAAGGATGCGAGCAATTAAACTATTATACCCGTCGACACTTAACGTAGGACCCGGATGCATCAGGGAGTTCCAGAGTGACATTGCATACCTCGATGTTGAAAGGATCTTCATTCTTAGTTTTCAGGAGATACTCCCGGTGATCCGTCCATTTCTTGAGGATCTGGGGCAAAAGGGGTATAAAATCGGTTTCGATGACACTATCCGGAGAGAGCCTACCATTACTGATTTTGAACGGATTGTTGAAGTGGCAGGAGAATTCCGACCCGACCTGGTCCTGGGGATAGGCGGAGGTTCAGTGCTTGATGTGGCAAAGCTGGTTGCAGCACAGCTGGATAACAAACAGTCACTTGATGAAATCATCGGGATCAACCTGCTTGCCGGAAGGAGGAAGTTGCTGGCATGCATGCCCACTACTTCAGGTACGGGAAGTGAAGTCTCTCCCAATGCCATCCTTCTGGACGAGAAAGAAAAATTGAAGAAAGGGATCATTTCACCCTTCCTGGTCCCGGATATGTGTTATATCGATCCGGAACTAACCCTGAGTGTTCCGCCTGCAGTTACCGCTGCCACAGGCATTGATGCCTTCACACACTGTCTGGAAGCATACGTGAACAGGAATGCCCATCCGGTGATCGACACCTATGCAATTGAAGGGATGAAATTAATAGCCGGAAGCCTGTATGCTGCGGTACAGGACGGGAATGACCTGGATGCAAGAAACAAACTTTCCATGGGAAGCCTTTATGGAGGAATGTGTCTGGGCCCGGTAAACACCACGGCCATCCATGCACTTTCTTACCCCCTGGGAAGTTCATTTCACGTCGCACATGGATTGTCCAATGCACTTCTTTTACCTTATGTGATGGAGTTCAATCTGCCTGTGGCTCATGAACGTTACGCAAGGGTGGCAGGGCTCCTGGGTGTACCGGAAAACAAAAGCAGGGAATCCCGTTCACGGGCTGGTATCGATTTGATCAGAAAACTCATGTCGGATTGCGGCATTCCAGCGTCTCTTTCAGAGATCGGGGTTCCGGAGGATGCCATACCGGAAATGGCTGCTTCAGCCCTGAAGGTACAACGTCTGCTTGTGAACAATCCCCGTGAAGTCAGACTGGATGATGCAATTTCCATATACACAAATGCTTATTAGGAAATAAAAAATGAGACCAGAACTTAAAGGAGTGGTAGTACCAATGGTAAGTCCTTTCACTGCAGGGGGAAGGATCGATGAAGAGGCGGCCATGCGGCTTACGGATCATATTGTTGTAAACGATTGCCATCCTTTTGTCCTGGGAACCACAGGGGAGGCCCTTTCCATTACGGCCCGGGACCGATTGGTCTACCTGAAGGCTGTATACAGGGCCAATGCGGGCAGGGGAACTCTTTATGCCGGAATAGCCGGTATGTGCCTGGAAGAGAACATCCTGGCAGGAAAAAGTTTTGCCGATAACGGCGCCGAGATCCTGGTTGCGAACCTGCCTTCCTACTATCTTCTGCCTGGCGATTATATGATTCGTTATTTTACCGAACTGGCTGATGCACTCCCGCGGCCCCTGATGATCTATAATATCAGGTCGACCACCCATATGAGCATCCCGGTGGAGATTGTAAAGAAGCTGAGCAGGCACGAGAACATCATAGGACTGAAGGATTCCGAGAGAGATGTGGAACGCCTGGATACCCTGGCTTCATATGCGAAAAATATGCCCGGTTTTTATTACCAATTGGGATGGGCGGCCCGTTCAGTCTATGCCCTGAGAGCGGGAGCGGATGGGATTGTCCCGAGTACAGCTAATGCCTTCCCGGAACTCTACCGGGACCTTTACAGGGCTTCCGTTAACGGGGACATAAAGGAAGCGGAACGGCTGCAGACCTTAACCGATAAACTGTCGGCAGTGTACCAGAAGGATAAACTGCTTAGTCAGGCGCTGCCCGGACTGAAGATCATTCTGGCAGAACTGAAGATCTGCAGTGAACATTGTATATCCCCGTGTTACCCTCTGGATAAGGAGGATAAACAGAGCATTCAAAGAAACTTGAGATTAATCATGGAAAGAATATAGTGATGAACAGGCCAATCATTGGGATAAGCATGGGGGATCCGGCCGGAATCGGACCGGAAGTAGCGGTGAAGGCACTCAATTCATCACATATACAGATGCTTTGCAGGCCAATCATAATTGGTGATGCCGGGACAATCGACAGGGAAATTCAGAGATATTCTTCTGGCAGTACGCTTCATCCGGTGCAATCTGTGCCGGCATGCGATTTTTCAACCGGGAAAGTGAATGTGCTTGATCTGGATATCCCTGATTGCAAGAATGTTAAACCGGGTGAGATTTCTGCTGTGGCCGGGGATGCTGCTTTTAAAGCGGTGACCAGTATGATAGGACTGGCGTTGAACGGAGTGATCGATGCCACGGTAACCGGACCCATCCACAAGAAAGCCATCAATGAGGCCGGGTACCATTTTGCAGGCCACACGGAGATCTTTGCCGAGTATACTTCAACGAAGGACTATGCCATGATGCTGGTGAGTGACAAATTGAATATCATTCATGTGACCACCCATGTTTCGCTACGGGAAGCATGCGATCTGATTGAACCCGCAAAGGTACTCTCCCGGATCAGGTTGATGAACCAGGGACTGAAGAAACTGGGATACGCGAAACCCAGGATCGGGGTGGCCGGGCTCAATCCCCATGCGGGCGATGAAGGACTTTTCGGAGATGAAGAGATAAATAACATACGTCCGGCAATAGAAGAGGCCATCAGGGAGGGTATCCTGGCGGAAGGCCCCGTTCCGCCAGACACCCTGTTCCCCAAAGCAATGGGAGGGCGTTATGACGGATGTGTGGCCATGTATCATGACCAGGGCCATATCCCTTTTAAAATGGCCGGGTTCGCCTGGAATGAAAATACACAATCTATGGATTCGGTGACAGGAGTAAATGTAACCCTGGGGTTGCCCATCATCAGGACATCGGTTGACCATGGCACAGGATTCGATATTGCCGGAAAAGGGATGGCCAGTGAAAAAGCGATGATGGATGCCATTGAACTAGCCGTCCGAATGTGCCGGAACAAGAACTAAAGAACAGATGATAATAGTAGTTGCAGATGATTTTACAGGAGCTGCCGAATTAGCTGGCATCGGGCTTTCTCACGGAATGACCGTTGAACTGGACATTGAAACGCCCGGGACCTCAACAGAAGCGGAAATGCTGGTCATTGCAACCGATACCCGCTCAAAAAATATGGAAGCAGCCATTAAGGAGTTGACAGAGCTGACGGAAAGGATTTCAACCTACAATTCATCCTTGGTGTATAAGAAGATCGATTCGGTCATGAGGGGGCACATTCTTGAGGAGACCGAAGCCATGGTGGGCGTTATGGGAATGAAAGGAGCCATAATCGTACCGGCAAATCCTCTGCTGGGAAGGGTGATTATTGACGGACATTATTATGTGAACGGCGAGCCACTTCAAAAAACAAGTTTTTCGCAGGATCCGGAGTTCAGGATCTCCACTTCCTCCGTTGCCGAACTGCTGGCCAGGAATGGAACTTCTCCCGAATTCAGCATTGTCAAACCGGAAGATTTTTCCGGCGAAGGAGATATAGTACTGGGGGAGGCTTCCTGCATCGAAGACCTCGATTTCTGGGCGGAGAAGGCCATCTCAGGATGGCTTCCTGTTGGAGCAGCAGGATTCTTCCATTCCCTGTTGCACAGGAACGGGAAGAAGGTTGCGGGTAAAAATAACGGAATCAGGCTGCTGGACAGGAAGGGGATCCTTTATATCTGCGGAAGCACATTCCGGGGCAGCAGGGAACAGGTCAGGCTTGCCGGTGAATCGGGACCCTATGTCTGCTATATGCCCGAAGAGTTGTACCTGGAGGGTACCGGAGCAGGTGAAAGTTTCCATAAATGGATTGATGAGGTGGTTTCCACCCTGGATTCCCAGGGCAAAGCAGTGGTTGCTATTGAGCAGGAGGTAACTTCAGAAGGAGGTAAATCAAAATGGATCAGAAAACAGTTCTCACTCCTTGTGGAAAACATTCTTGAACGAACGGTGATCAGGGAACTGGTCATTGAGGGGGGAAGTACTACTTCAGCTATATTATACCGATTGGGTTTCACCAGGCTTAAACCCTTTCATCAGTTCGGACAGGGTGTGATCCAAATGAAAATTGAAGACAGACCGGACATGAATCTCACACTGAAACCGGGGAGTTATATCTGGCCGGATACCGTATGGAAATTCTAAAGGAGTTCTAATTTTAATAGTTTAAGGGTTATGACGTTACACATTGTTGATTATCTGATCATTATTCTCTCAATTGTCGTTTCTATCGGGATCGGGTTCAGATTCTCCAAAGGTCAAAAATCAACGGCTAAATACTTTGCTGCAGAGGGGAATATTCCTGCATGGGCTATTGGCCTTTCCATCCTGGCTACACTGGTCAGCAGTATCACCTTCCTGGCCTATCCGGGAGAAGGATATACGACGAACTGGATCAGGCTGGTACAGGGACTGATGGTTCCCCTGGTCCTGGTTTTCATGATATTTACCATCGTACCGCTCTACAGAAAGGTAATCGGCCTCAGTGCCTACGAATACTTTGAAAAACGTTTCGGTTATTTTGCCAGGTTATACAGTTCCCTGGGTTTCATGCTGGCCCACTTTTCCAAGATGGGGACCGTCTTCTATTTGCTTGCCCTTGCTTTGTCAAGTATGATGGGTATAGACACGCTGACCTTTGTCTGGATCCTGGGCGCCGTGATCATTCTGCTTACCCTGCTCGGAGGGATTGAAGCTGTTATCTGGCTGGATGTCATCCAGGGGATCCTTTTAATCGGTGGCGGCATCGTGGCCCTGTTGATAATATGGTTTACAGCGGAAGGAGGGCCTGGTGCAGTCTGGCAGACTGCAAGCGAAGCCGGAAGAATCGGTTTTGGTCCGTTCGACTGGGATTTTGTCCACCTGACATTCTGGGTGATGGCAATCAATGGTGTTTTTTATGCCATTCAGAAATATGGTACCGATCAGACCATTGTCCAGCGCTATCTCACGGCAAAATCTGACAGGGATGCAGTGAGGGCATCTCTGATAGGTGTGCTCTTAACCGTACCGGTTTGGGCGCTGTTCATGTTTATCGGAACCGGCCTTTTTTCATTCTATAGACTTTCGAGCACTCCGCTGCCCGAGGGAATAAAACCCGATGCAGTATTTCCTCATTTCATACTTACCCAGTTACCTGTCGGGGTGACAGGGCTGATCATTTCAGCTTTGACAGCGGCAGCCATATCCAGCCTCGACTCCGACATCAACTGCCTCTCAGCCGTGACAGTACAGGATTTTTATGCGCGCTTTAAAAAAGATGCAACGGACCACCAGAAACTTATATTCGGTAAGTGGATGGTAGTCGCTTCAGGTATTGGTGCACTGCTCGTGGCTACAATCTATGTCCTTATGGAGGGAAAAGGGGTACTCGGGATCATTTTTACCCTCTATGCAATCTTTTCAGGAGGCATTGCTGGGATGTTCCTTCTGGGCTTATTCAGCAAAAGGGCAAATAAAAAGGGTTTATATGTGGGGATAGCTGCCTGTGTAGTTTTTACCGGGTGGGCTGTACTGACATCCAGCACGATTGGTTCAGGGGATGAGGAAAGGTTAATCATTGACATGGGTTCCCTGAATTTTACCCAGCATAAGTACATGCTTGGCGTATACAGTCATGTTGTACTGTTCGGTGTGGGCTGGCTGGCTTCCTTTTTATTTAAATCCCCGCCTGTGGAAAAGAACCTGACCTGGTCGGGTTGGAAGCAGATAAAAAATGAGAATATTCAACAAGAATCCGGATCTTAATGAATTATAGGGAGAGACACCTGGAAACCTTGCAGTTCGGGACCAATGATTCCAAAGTATTGAGTCCCCGGGAACGGATCCTTGAACTGGAACAGGTATTAAAGGAGGATTGGGGAGAAAGGATTGAGATGGTCTTTCAGTCACCTGCCAGCTATTCAATTGTGGAAGGCAATACCGATGCCAGAGTAGTGAGCCCGGAAATGTTCAGGAGACATTTCCATCCTTATATTCAGCCTGCCTGCAAACTTTACCACAACAGGGGAATATTGGCCGGGGCGCATCTTGATTCCGACAACACACAGTTGGCTGGACTTTTCAATTGCACAGACATTGACCTGGTTGAGTCCTTTACTCCGCCGCCCGACTGTTCCATGAATATTTCAGAAGCTCGAAGTGTCTGGCCGGCAAAAGCCATTCAGGTACATGTCCCATCTACCGTACACCTGTTCGACGATAAACGGATGAAGACCTATTGTGAATCACTTTTGGATGACATGGCAGTAAAGAAGGGAATGGTCATAGGGATCAGTGAGGACCTGCCCGGAAAGGGGAAAAATACCCTGGTTCCCATGTTCCGGTATCTGAGAGAATTCGAGTACCGGTTGAAATGATAGACTGAAATCATAAGAATGAAAAATATACTCACTATTTGTATTCTTGTTTTCCTGTTTTTCACAACCTGTGACAGGCAGGAGTCCCTGTCCCACCAGGGCCTGATCGGAGCCTATTACGGGGATGCGGATTTCACCAATATCAAATACCCGGAGATTTTACACAGCCTTGATAATCAATGGGATGAATCTACCGGGCACGGTTCTGCCTGGTCCGGCAGGTACGAAGGATACCTGGTATCTCCGTTCTCGGAACCCGTGACTTTCTGCCTTCAATCCAATAAAGAAACAGTCCTCATATCGAAGCTTGCATCTGGGATCCGGATAACCTGATCCGGTCCGGACAATACTGATTAAAAAAGATTATAAGAATGAAAAAAATTGAGATTATCAGAAAAGTGAGAACCTTCCTGGTGCCGGGATTGCTTCTTTTTTGGGGGTTATATACAAGCGGACAGGTCAAGATGCCGCCCCCGATGGAGGAGTGTATAAGTGAACCTGTCAAGTACACAGGTTTAATAGAACCTTCAAAGGACCTGACTGACGGTCGGCTTCCCCATGCAGCAGGGGTGCATAATTACCAGGTTTACAGGGCCAACCGCCTCGAACCAGTAAGCGGATTACCTGTGGGTAGGACCTATAACCACCAGCCCTACCTGGCATACTGGAACGGGAAATTCTACCTCCAGTTCCTGGGGGGAGAATACCAGGAACATACCCCGCCTGTTTGTGTATTCCTGACCACCTCTGAGGAAGGGATGAACTGGGAATCCCCGGAAGTGCTTTTTCCGGACTACGAATTGCCTGAGATAAAAGGAGAGGATTATATTATACCTGCGGGCACACAGGCAGTCATGCATCAGCGCATGGGATTCTATGTGACAACCTCGGGAAAACTGCTGGCATCCGGTTTTTACGGGTACTGTGCAACTCCCAGGAATTCACCAAATGCCGGGAACGGACTGGGAAGGGTGATCCGGGAGATCAAAGAGGATGGGAGCTTCGGACCTGTCTATTTTATCCGTTACAACAGGCATGCCGGATGGAACGAAACCAATACTAACTTCCCGTTCTATAAGGAAAGCAGGGATAAAAAATTTGTTAAAGCCTGTGAGGAACTCCTTGAAAATAAGCTGGTGACACTGCAGTGGTGGGAAGAGGACAGAGGAAAGGACGGTTTTTACACTATCGATCCGGCAGATGCGTCCGGGGCCACCTATTTCGATGCCAATGTGGTGACATCGAAGGGTGCTGGGAAAGCCTTGTCTACCTATCACCGGCCGGACGGGGTGGTTGTCGGCCTTTGGAAGAACCAGTTTGCAGCGTTGAGTGATGATGAGGGAAAAAGCTGGACCTCAATCGGACGGAATCCAACGTTGCTGACAACCGGGGCAAAGACCTGGGGACAGCGGACTGAGGATGGACGTTATGTGATCGTTCATAACCAGTCAGCTACCATGAGAAACCGTTTTCCCATGACCGCACTGGTGGGGGACGACGGACATGAGTTTTACGATATCCTCTGCCTGAACGGCCAGGTAGCTACCAAGCGTTACTATGGGATCCATAAGAATACAGGAACCCAGTATTTCAGGGGAATATCTGAAGGGAACGGTGATCCGCCGGGCAAACATGCCTGGTTTGTTTATTCAATGAACAAAGAGGATATATGGATCACCCGGGCTTCGACACCCATCAGCGGAAAGGTAGAAAACCATGTTAATCAGGATTTTGAGGGACTTGAAAACGTATCAGAACTGGAAATGTGGAATCTTTATATGCCACGCTGGGCTCCCCTGGAACTTGTGGGTGATGCCAGTGGTGGGAAGGCTTTACAGCTCAGGGATGAAGAGCCCTATGACTATGCTGTTGCTGAAAGGATCGTTCCTGCTACAGAAAAGATAATCATTGAATTCAGCTTTAATCTGGAAGAAGCAAACCGTGGTTTTTTTGCTGAATTCGAAGCTCAGGACCAGAGAGGGAACCGGCCCCTTAAACTCAGGTTTGATGATGCCTGGCTCAGTTTTGATGTGGTGTGGGGGGAGATTACCAATCCTGTGCCCATCGTAACTGGACGGTGGTATGATGTCAGGCTCGATATCGATTGCGAAACAAATCAATATGACATCTACCTGGACGGCATTAAGGTGAAAGAGGCTATACCTTTTTATGAAGAGGTGGATGCCATTGAAAGGTTCTTGTTCCGGACCACTTATTACAAACTGAATGTGGACTCAAGGTACCTGGAAAACGGGATGATGAATCCCGGAGGTTTTGATTGCGAGGATATGCCGGGATCTGAAAAGAGAAGGAAAGAATGCACACTTATAATTGATAATGTAAAAACAGGACAGAAATGATAAACAGGTATTATAAAGAGGGTGAGAAACTGGATGTAGCCGGACTGAATACGATAACTGTGCTGATCGACCGCAGCGAAACAGAGCTGACCGAGATCGGGTGGAATTGCTGGCGGCCCTCGCTGAACGGCCCACCCCACAAACACAATGACAAAGACCAGGTTTTCTATGTAACCGACGGGAAGGGGAAAGTACAACTTGGAGGAAAGAGCTATCCCGTGAAGAAGGGAAACATCGTATATGTTCCGGCCGGAACTGTTCACCAGACAATAACGGTGGGCAGCGAACCCCTTTGTTATATGCTGTTCAATATTTTCAATGATCCCTCTAAGGAGGGGCATGCCACATTTGCAGACCATATTGAAAAAGTTAAGATGGTCCGCAGGCAGCAGGCAGAGACGGGCAGGGCCGAAATAGACGAACAGCTTCCACCTGGAGAAGTAAAAGCAGCAAAATTCATGAACGATCCGGATGAAGGCAAGTTATATGAATTCGGTTCCAATACCACTACCCTGCTTCTTGAAAGGAACGAAACAAACGGGGTAGAACTGGCATTGATACGGTGGCCGGAAAAGAGCAGGGGTGCCATTGCAGCCCACAAGGATAAAGAGCAGACCTTTTTCCTCCTGGAGGGAAAAGGAACAGTTACCATCAACGGGAAAACCGAGGAGATCTCGCCGGGAAGAGTTGTGTTCGTCCCGAGAAACGCACCTCATACCAGTGAGGCACTGGAAGGGGAGCTGGTATACCTCTGTCTGAACTCACTGATTAATCCTGCCGATGAGAGTTTTGACAGCATGTATAAAAGGGTTATTCCCGGAAGACTGGAACGATGGAAAAAAGGAGATGATTCGGTGGGAGAATAAACAGGTTCAGCCGGACAAAGAGATGCAAGGAAAGAAGGACATAATTATAACGGGCAAAAAGATACTTATTAGCATTCTTTGTGCAGGTCTCCTTTTTCCTTCCGTGATTGCTGCTAACCATGTTCCTGGAGCCGACCAATGGTTCCTTGTCATCTCAGATCTGCATATCAGCAGCGATTCAAATAAGCTGGAAAAGTTGGCAGGACTGGTATCCGAAATTAATGAGGGGCGGTACAGTGCCATTGATTTCCTGGTGATCACGGGGGACTGTGTATCCAGTTTCCAGGAAAGCAGGGAGAAAAACCCGGACGATCTGTCAAACAACAGGGTAATGAAGTTGATGCAGGTCCTGGAATCGCTGCAAAAACAGGTATACCTGGCCATGGGAAACCATGAATACAAGATCGACAGGCAGAGGGATTCAGATGGTCCCTTCTCACAGGCCGAAATCGATTCCATTGAAAATATGTGGACAGACCTGACGAAACAGGAGCCCTATTACTCCTTCCGGGAAAAGGGAATGAAATACCTGGTTATGAACAGCATGCGGGGCAGGCCGGATGAAAGGCACTTTGATAATGAACAGCTGGCATGGTTCCGGAACGAATTATCCGATGGAGAGCCTGTGATCCTATTCTTTCACCACCCGGTGAAGACAGACCATATAAGGATCTGGGCAAAAAGAGGAGATATGGTGTCCGGAGAAAGCGATGAAGATTTTATGGAAATAGTACGGCAGTACAGGGAACAGATCAGAGGGATCTTTGTTGGACATGGACATCGGTGGGTGAAAGACACCCTGTATGGCGAGATCCCGGTGTTCGAGACTCCCTCTTTCGGTGAAGATCCTGAAGACATCGGGTACCTGGTAGGGGTAGATTCCGGAAAAAAGAA
>CAZIAU010000006.1:18627-18963 GCA_964536755.1 uncultured Bacteroides sp.
TTGCGCAGGTGAAGAAACAGTCTATTCGTGACAGGGTGCAGACAGTGGCATTCTGGGCCTTCGATGAACCGCTGGGTCTCTATCCCAGCAGCGTGCTGAGTGATCAGTCGGATAATGATTATCCACTGATCCTTGGAAAATCGGGAAAAATCGTTGAGGGGAAGTTCGGGAATGCGCTTGAAGCCAGCGAACCTGAATTACAGGAATATCCTGAAGGGGAAGCTCTCTTCGGACTGAAACAACTGCCTGTACCGGAAGGAAGGACGCAACAACCCATGAGCTGGATGAATGCAGGATTCTCCGCCCTGATGACCCGGGGGGAAGGTCATCTCCGGA
>CAZIAU010000007.1:0-2197 GCA_964536755.1 uncultured Bacteroides sp.
CATCGTCGCTGAATCCGGCGTTCAGACCGGCCTGGTCAATGTTTATGTCCAGGGGGCCACGGCCGGGATCATGATCCAGGAAAACTGGGACGAGTCGGTTCAGACCGATGTGATCACACTGCTGCGTCAACTGATACCGTCAGGGGTATGGGAACATGACCACCAGGACAACAACGGGGACGCCCACCTGAAGGCCGGGATCGTCGGGCCCCAGGAAACAATCCCCATCGTAGACGGAAAGATGGGACTCTCCACCTGGCAGAATATTTTCCTGTGCGAATTTGACGGTCCCAGGCGCAGGAGGAGCATAATGGTTACGGTATTTTCTTCAAAAGAATAATTCGCGGTGCTATTTGAATCTATCATCTGATTTTTGACCTGAAACGGATTTCCTGACATTCTCAAGCCAACCGGTTCTGATCTTAACGGTGGCATCGAATTCCGGGACATAAGGTTTGATGTCGATAAGCGGAGTACCATCTAATATGTCAACGTTCTGGATGTGCAGCAAGCCATCTTTTATCCTGTCCAATTGAACAACGGAAAGCCCTATTGGATTGGGGCGGTTTGGCGCCCTGGTGGCAAACAGGCCTCGCGGTTCAACATCCAGGAAAGGCACTATACTGAGCCTGAACCTATTGCTGCGATGCAGGTGGTACAGCAGGATGATATGGGAAAATCCATCCAGATTCTTGAGCCCCTCCTGATATTCGTCAAAGACTTCGACGGTACCTTTCACACCAATAGCTCCGGCAGGCTGAATCGGCATTCCTTTCAATGATTTGAAGGGACTGTGGATAACTCCGATGGGTTTAAACTCTATCATCTTAATTAGCGGATGAGCATCCAAAACTTTTTGCGAGTTCATCCGCCCAGGACTTTATTGCATCCCAATCCCGGATATCGCGTCGAGTTGATTTCTTAGGCGGATCCGTACCCCCGAATAGTGCTGTTGAAACCGGTATGACGGATGGATGCTTACCTAGCGCACGTTCGAATTGTGCTTTTGGTGCTACCCAGTCCTCCGGACCCTCGTTTTTTCGCGGACCAAGAGCAAAAACAGCAACAACAGGCCTTTGTTCCGGTTTAATTTTGCCTGTAAGCTTTAAAACTCGATGAGCCCTGGAAAGCCAGCGGCCGGAGTAAATTGGGGCACCGACAACAAGACAATCGATTCCTATTACTGTGCGCACACTTGTTGCAGGTTGAATATCGACAGAACATCCATGTTCGCGAAGCCGCGATACAATTGCCTGCGCGACATCAGTTGTCGATCCGTTCTTTGTAGCATAAGTGACCAGTGTATTCATGTGTACTTCATTAAGCATCATTTATCAGTTTCAGTCGATTGTTTCTTTTCTTTACAGGTCTCCGGGGGGGCCAGGTTTCCGGTTTAATGATTTGTTGTCCGGTTGTTTCATTCTGGAGTCTGCTGATGAATAACCAACTTCCAGTCCTGACCGCCTGAATATGTACTGCTTACTAACGCGACATATGGCTGGCTTCCCTTTCGTTGTGCTGTTACTTTATACACGAGAGTTGCTGCGGCTGTTCCCAGGGAGATCACCTTAGCATCTTCGATCTGAAATGTATCCCATGGTTGAGATCCCAGGCTTTGTAAGATCCGTTCACGTCCTGCGATTCTAATTCCGCCGGGGAACAGCATTACTCCGTCTTCACGGAGAATAGACTCATAAAACCTCTTTCCGGCATCACCCTTCCGGGAAATTGCATCCCACCCTTGTAGCTCCAATTCAAATAGCTTCTTCATATATATCTGTTAAACAATCCGCCCAACGTATGATCTGCAGCTCCAGTACTTCTCCCACTAAATCCCACAAATGAAAACTCAATGTTGGGAAAGACAAAAGAAATTTACAAAGAATTGGATTCTAATTCAACTTAATCGTTTCGGAGACATGATGAAAACAGGTGGATGAGAATCCTGACGCAACCCTGTCCAGAACTTTGAGCAGATTTAATTGTTATTAGGTAAAAAGCCGGTGGACTATGAACTATGTGTAGCCAGGTATTTTAAAAAATCAAAGAATCAATTTGAAAAGCATGAAATTCATTATATGAAAAGATATAGAATAATTAAGATCATTACCATTTTAGTCATTGGTTCTTTATCGGGTTGTGTGGATGATAAAGATCTGGATAAAAACGGGAATGAAACCAATTACGGAATTGACGG
>CAZIAU010000007.1:2207-18485 GCA_964536755.1 uncultured Bacteroides sp.
GTGGAGAGTTGAATCCTGCTGAAGAAGGGCCTGTTCGCAGTGCCCTGGGAGTACCCGAAATCGATCTGGCTACTTTTCAATTATCAGTAACTGGCCTGGTTGATTCTGCTTATTCACTGAGTTGGGACGAGATACAGGAATTACCTGCAACATATACAGATACTATGATGATGTATTGTGTTGAGGGCTGGGAAGTCTGGGGTAACTGGAAGGGAGTGTTAATTAAAGATCTGCTTGACAGAGCCCATATTAGTGATGACGGGGAATTTGTCCTGTTTGAAAGTAGTGACGGTTACCAGACGGCATTACCTGCCTCTTACCTGTTAAAATATAATGCAATGCTGGCTTATGAGGTAAACAACGAGCCACTCCAAAAACACGATGGCTTTCCTCTTCGGTTGATAGCCTATGGAAAATATGGCTACAAGTGGGCGAAATGGGTTAATAAACTAACTGTTATAAATGAGTCTCAACTTGGTTATTGGGAAGAGCGGGGATATGAGGATCGAGCCGATGTCCCGATCTCCAGGCGAAAATATTACGAAGGGGACGACATTAAACCATTGGAATACTAAAGGATAATAAACAATCAGATCCGGCTGGTAAAATGAAGCTCCTCAATTCCGGCTACCTCTGCAAGGTTTTCCAGGAGGTTGCTGTTCATCCTTCCGCGAACATGCACCAGGGCATTATCTTCCCCTCCGACCACCACAACAAGGTCAGTGATCTTTCCGTTCTTCTCCCTTGCGGCTATTAATACATCTTCGTTGCCGTCATGAACTTCGAGCAGCAGTTGGTACCCTCCCATACGAGACAGGTTTACCTCCCGGGCGAAATTCACACCGGGATAGAGCCCGGTATCTTCAATGGTAAGTACTTTAACAGAACGCAATGATCTGAGTAGCTGTTTCTCTTCCCTGTCCAGGTCGGCAATGGAACCGGCAAGTCTGATGACAAATCCGGGGACCTTCAGGGCCACCACGCCATCTTCTCCCTTGTAACTGTAGTATAGTTTGTCAAAACCTGCAGGCTGGGCAAATAGGGAGATCCCGGAAATAATTATGATCGCTGATAATATGAGTTTTTTCATGATGGTCGTCTTTGGGTTTCTGAGCATAAGACGAACAGAAGTGCAGGTTGTTACAGAAAATGATTATTAAATCTGCTTTTTATTCAGGAATGCAATGTTTTCTTTCAGTTTGGGATATCCTGCACGCTCTACGGGCGATACCCGGAAAAGACGGTTGTATCTGTCCCTGTCCAGGATAACCCAATCCTCACGAGTCATTTCCATGAGCTCTTCCGGTGGTTCGAATTCAGGTTCAGCATGATTCAACGCTTTAAGGTTCCACGGGCATACATCCTGGCAGATATCACATCCGAATACCCTGTTTGAAAACAGGCCAGAAAGACCGGCGGGAATAGTATCCTTATTCTCAATGGTCTGATAAGAGATACATAGTTCAGAATTAATGGTCCTGTTCTCCAGGATAGCTCCTGTGGGACAAGCGTCAATACATCGTGTACAACTTCCGCATAAATCGCCCTCCGGTATCTGGTTATAATCCAGTTCAAGGTCAAGGATTATCTCGCCGATAAAGACAAAAGAACCCGCTTTTCGTGAGATCAGGTTTGAATTCTTTCCTATCCAGCCAAGACCTGCTTTCCTTGCCCAGGCCCGGTCCAGAACAGGCGCTGAATCCACAAATATCCTTCCGTTCACCCCGGGCCTGGCAGATCTTATAAAATCAAACAACAGAATCATCTTCTCCTTCAGTACGAAATGATAATCCTTCCCGTAGGCGTACCTGGAAAATACCGGTACCCCGGGAACTGATTGTTTCTTATCCGTATTGTAAGAGTAAAGCAGTGAAATCACACTTCTGGCGCCTTCGACAAGTAATGTGGGATCGATACGTTTTTCAAAATGGCGGGCCATATATTCCATGCCTGAGTGGTATCCACGGTCCAGCCAATCCTTCAACCTGCCGGCATCTTCAGGCAGCCGTTCAGCATGTGAAAACCCGCAGGCGGAAAACCCCAGCCCAAGAGCCACATGTTTTATTGCATCAGATATGGCCGCTGTTGTTTCCACTACAACATTCCCAGCTCCAGTTTCGCTTCCTCTGACAGCATGGATTTATCCCACGGGGGGTCAAAAACAAGGTTAATGGATGTCTTTTCGACTTCCTCAAGAGCATTTACAGCATCTTCCACATCCATAAGCAGCATATCTATAACCGGGCAATTAGGGGCGGTCAGCGTCATGGTGATCCTGACCTCTTTCTGGTCGGTGTATTCAATTTCGTATATCAGTCCCAGGTCGTATATGTTCACGGGGATCTCCGGGTCATACACATTTTTCAGCGCCTCCACAATTTTACCCTCAACCTCTAAAAAATCCAGTGATTCGCTCATGATATTAAGTTTAAAAATATTTGAGCCGGCCGTTAAGATTTCTGTATTATCAGTTCGCCGGTTCTTCAGTTTACCCCGGTCCCTTTTGCCTGGAAGGCCAGGGCATACAAACGCATCTTCTTTACCATGGCCAGCAATCCGTTGGACCGGGTAGGTGAAAGATTCTGCCTTAATCCGATATCATCAATGAAATGGAGATCATTTTCAAGGATCTCCTCCGGGGTGCGTTCATTGAGAACTTTTACCAGCAATGCAACAATACCCTTGACTATTATGGCATCGGAATCGGCATTAAACACTATTTTACCGTTTACCAGATCGGCGTGCAGCCATACCTTTGACTGGCAGCCGTTGATCAGATACTCGCTGGTGCGGTAGGCCGGATCAATTGCAGGAAGGTCATTTCCCAGTTCGATCAGATAATTGTACCTGTCCAGCCAATCTTCAAATACCGAAAATTCATCAACTATCTCCTTTTGTATTTCATTAAGAGTCATATGCAATTGATTATTATGACAGCATCTGGATGCATTTTTCCAATCCTTCGACCAACCGGTCCACCTCCTCCGTAGTATTATAGAACACCATAGAGGCCCGAATGGTTCCTGAGATATTAAAATGATCCATTACCGGCTGGGTACAATGTGTACCTGTCCTTACAGCGATTCCCATTTTATCCAGGATCATTCCGGCGTCATAGGGATGTATGTTCTGCAGGAGAAACGAGAAAACCGAGATACGCTCCACGGATTTCCCATAAAGGGATAAACCGTGTACCGCTTCCAGCTTCTGACGTGAATATTTGATCAGTTCCTCCTCATATTCCATTATGTTACTCAATCCGACAGATTGTATGTATCCGATGGCAGATGCCAGGCCTATTGCTCCCATAAAATTAGTGGTGCCGGCTTCAAATTTAAAGGGAAGAGTATTGTAGGTGGTACCCTTAAAAGTCACCTGGTCCACCATATCACCTCCGCCCTGGTAGGGCGGCAGTTCCTCCAGGAGAGTCTCCCGGCCATAAAGCACCCCGGACCCGGTCGGTCCGAAAACCTTGTGGGAGGAAAATACATAAAAATCACAATCCAGCTCCTTCACATCCACCACTCCGTGCTGAACCATCTGGGATCCGTCGACCAACACCGGAACATTGCGGTCATGTGCCCTGCGGATTACCTCTTTAACATGATTTATGGTTCCGAGTGAATTGGATGCGTGGGTTATCGATACGATCTTTGTCCTTTCATTCAGCAGGTGATCAAGGGATTCGAGTATAAGCTCTCCCCTGTCATTAAAAGGGATCACTTTCAGGATAGCTCCTTTACGCTGGCAAAGCATCTGCCAGGGGACAATGTTTGAGTGGTGTTCCATTTCCGTGATCAGGATCTCATCTCCCTCACCCACATATATCTCCCCGAAAGAAAAGGCCACAGCATTTATAGACCCGGTGGCCCCACTGGTAAAAATAATTTCACTGGTTGATGCTGCATTGATGAATGCCCTTACCGTTTCACGTGCCTGTTCATAACGTTCTGTCATCTGTTCACTGAGGAAGTGGAGGCCCCGGTGAACAGAACTGTTATGTAGTGCCTGTAAATCATTTAGTGTGGATATGACAACCTGCGGTTTATGGGTGGTTGCCCCGTTGTCCAGGTAGACCAGCGGTTTTTGATATACCCGCTGTCTCAATATAGGAAAGTCGTTCCTGATACGTTTTACATCCAAGGCCATTGATCAGAGGATTTCATCTTGACAGTGATAGGCGCAATTATTGCACCTGGACAGCTCTCCCCGGAGCCGTTTGCTTACCAGTTCTGAAATCCTGAGTTGCAATGAGGGCTGTTTGATCCTTGAGATCACCTCATTGGCAAATGCATTCATCAACATCAATCTGCTTTCATCTTTTGGGATTCCACGTGATTGCAAGTAAAAAAGGGCATCTTCGTCCAACTGTCCAACGGTGGCACCGTGACTGCACTTTACATCATCGGCATAAATTTCAAGCTGGGGTTTTGTATTCATCCTGGCGGTGTCGGACAAAAGAATATTATTACTGGCCTGGTAAGCTACTGTCTTCTGGGCATCGGGCAGAACGTGGATCTTTCCGTTAAAAGCCCCGGTGGAATTATCATCGAGCACTCCTTTATAATGCTGATTGCTGGAGCAATGTGCTGCTTCATGTTCAATAACAGTGAAGCTGTCCACATGCTGGTTTTTATCGATCAGGAAAAGACCCAGCGCACTGGATTCTGCACCCTCACCCTGCATACTGATATGAAGATTGTTCCGGACTATCCCGCCATGAAGGGTCACGGTTCCATGCTGACACTTTGAGGAACGCTGCTGAGTGATCCACGTGTTGGTTACCTGGCAGGAGTTATTATGTTCATTTTGCAGCCTGAGAAGATCCAGGTCACCATTCTCACCTGTATAAACCTCTGTGACTGAATTTGTCAGGAACATTTGCGGGGATAATGTATGATCACATATGATTACCTGGGCCGATGCATTCTTTCCTAACACAAACAGGTTCCTGTGATGTACCATCTGGTTGGCATCAGAAAGCAGAAGATTAATGATCTGGATCGGTCTTTCCGGTCGTTGCCCATCCGGAACATAAAGAAATATCCCATCCTGGGAGAATGCAGTATTCAGGGATACAAAGGTTTCCTGTTGCATGGTTGCATTTTTCCCAAAGTACCGGGCCACCAGATCGGGATAGGTTCTTACAGCCTCCTTCAGGCTTCCGTAAATGATGCCGTTTTCAAAAACATAGAGTGCTGGAAATGACGGATTATAAAAGAATCCGTTCAGGACTGTCAATACGTGTGAGTCAAGCAACGGTACATCACATCTGAAAAGCTCATTGTCATCGAAGGTAATCTGACGCGGGTTGAAATGAAAAGAGAGCTCACCGTTAAAAACTGGCTCCAGATGAGTGTATTTATAACTCTCCTGTTTCCGATGGGGAAAACCGGCAGATTCAAATGAACGTATGGCTTCTTCCCTCAGATCACGCATGAACTGCGGATCACCGTCACTGATCTGTTCCCTGTTCTTCTGAAACAGTTCAATATATTTATCAACTGTGCTTAATGCCTCAACAGTATCCTTCATAAACATTGGTCTTATGCTTCCATATCCACTTCCTGTTTTATCCAGTCGTATCCGTGTTCCTCAAGCTCTTTAGCAAGGTTCTTGTCTCCCGATTTCACAATCCGGCCCTTATAGAGTACATGCACAAAATCGGGGATTATATGATCCAGGAGCCGCTGGTAATGAGTAATAATTATGGTGGCGTTTTCGGGCGACCTCAGTTTGGAGACTCCCTTTGCCACAATGCGCAATGCATCAATATCCAACCCTGAATCAGTCTCATCAAGAATGGCAAGTTTTGGTTCCAGCAGGGCCATCTGGAATATTTCGTTCTTTTTCTTTTCGCCACCTGAAAATCCTTCATTTACAGAACGGTTGGTCAGGTCGGAATCTATTTCTACGACCTCCTTCTTCTCCCTCATAAGTTTCAGGAAATCACCGGCAGAAAGGGGTTCTTTCCCGCGGTACCTGCGAAGTTCATTGATAGCGGTTCGGAGAAAATTAACCATGCTTACCCCCGGAATTTCCACAGGGTACTGAAAACCGAGGAATATCCCCTCCTTGGCCCGGTCTTCAGGTGTCAGCTCCGTAAGATCCCTGCCTTCATAAAGGATCTTCCCATGGGTAATTTCAAAATAGTCGCGTCCGGCTAGGGCAGAAGCCAGTGTACTCTTTCCCGAACCATTGGGTCCCATAATGGCATGTATCTCACCCGCATTCACCTTCAGATTAATTCCTTTCAGGATTTCCTTATCCTCCACCTTGACTTTCAGGTCTTTTATTTCAAGCATAATGTTCGTTTCATTTGTTACTCTGCACTCCGCACTGTACACCCCGCACTGTGCACTCTGCACTGATTTACCCAACACTCCCTTCCAGGGTGATGGCTAACAATTTCTGGGCTTCCACTGCAAACTCCATTGGAAGTTTGTTAAGTACTTCCCGGGCATATCCGTTTACTATAAGGCTGATAGCCTTTTCCGTGTCGATTCCCCGCTGGTTGCAATAAAATATCTGGTCCTCCCCGATCTTTGAGGTTGTTGCCTCATGTTCCACAATGGCACTTTTGTTATCCACCTCCATGTAGGGGAAAGTATGAGCCCCGCATTTATCCCCCAGAAGCAGACTGTCACACTGTGAAAAATTTCGGGCATTTTCAGCACCTTTCAGCACTTTTACCAGTCCGCGATAGGAGTTCTGGCTTCTTCCTGCACTGATCCCTTTGGAAATGATCGTCGAACGGGTGTTTTTGCCGATGTGCGTCATCTTGGTGCCGGTATCGGCCTGTTGCCGGTTATTGGTCACAGCCACCGAATAGAACTCTCCGATGGAATTGTTACCTCTAAGGATACAACTGGGATACTTCCATGTAATGGCCGAACCGGTTTCAACCTGTGTCCAGGAAATCTTGGAATTGTCCCCTTTACACATTCCCCGTTTGGTTACGAAATTATAGACTCCTCCCTTGCCATCCTTGTCGCCAGGATACCAGTTCTGGACGGTGGAATACTTCACTTCTGCATTTTCCATGGCAACGATTTCCACAATGGCAGCATGAAGCTGGTTCTCATCACGCCTGGGAGCAGTACAACCCTCCAGGTAACTTACATAAGCATCATCTTCCGCAATAATAAGGGTTCTTTCGAACTGACCCGTATTGGCAGAATTGATCCTGAAATATGTGGAAAGCTCCATGGGACACCTCACCCCTTTAGGGATGTAACAGAAGGAACCGTCGCTGAAAACAGCAGAATTAAGGGACGCAAAAAAGTTATCTGTATAGGGTACCACCGAGCCCATAAATTTTTTCACCAGGTCAGGATGGTTTTTAACGGCTTCGCTGAATGAACAGAAGATAATTCCCAGTTCTGCCAGGGTATCCTGGAAGGTGGTTTTCACCGAAACACTGTCCATCACTGCATCCACAGCCACTCCAGCAAGCTGTTTTTGTTCTTCAAGCGGTATTCCAAGCTTATTGAAAGTATCTATCAGTTCCGGATCAACCTCATCCATATTCTTGTATTTGGCCTCCTGCCGGGGGGCTGCATAATAGATGATATCCTGGTAATTGATTTCCGGGATATCAAGGTGGGCCCACCGGGGCATTTTCATGGTCTGCCAGTGACGGTACGATTTTAACCTGAATTCGGTCAGCCAGTCTGGCTCCCCCTTTTTAGCCGAGATAAGCCGGACCACATCCTCGTTCAATCCTTTGGGTATGGTCTCAGTGTCAATATCGGAATGAAAACCGAATTTGTAATCGCTTCCCGTTACGTCGTTTAATATTTTCTCCTGATCAGTCACAAAATTGTACCTTCCCGGTTTATATGCCCTTAACTAATTGTAAATTAGATTAATTTAAAATAGAGTGCAAATATACAAAAACTTGTTATTACATTTGTATTACAACTTCCTTTTTGATTTGTTCATGTTTTAACATTCTCCTGTAATGGCTTCAAAGAAGATCCGTACCATTGAAGAGTTAGGTGAGTTTGGTCTGATCGACCATCTTACTTCGGGATTTAAGGTCCGGCAGGAGAGCACCAGTGTGGGGGTGGGTGATGATGCGGCAGTCATTGATCATGGAACTTATTACCAGGTAATTACCACCGACCTTTTACTTGAGGGTATCCATTTTGATCTTGTCTATACACCACTTAAACATCTGGGATACAAGGCAGTGGTTGTGAACCTGTCGGATGTCTATGCAATGAATGCAGCTCCCAGGCAGATCACTGTTTCTGTGGGTATATCCGGTAAATTCTCTGTTGAGGCACTGGAGGAGTTCTATGAAGGGGTAAAGCTTGCCTGTGAACGTTACAACGTTGACCTTGTCGGAGGAGATACATCGGCATCGGTTACCGGCCTGTTGATTACGGTAACAGCCATTGGAACAGCGCTTAAGAAAGAAATCACACTCAGGAGCGGGGCCAAAAACAATCAGCTTATTTGCGTGACCGGTGATCTTGGTGCAGCTTATATGGGGCTGAAGATCCTGGAAAGGGAGAAACAGTTGCACATCAGGGATCCGGAATTTCAACCGGAACTTAAAGGGTATGATTATGTTCTGGAACGTTTCCTGAAACCCGAACCCAGGGTGGATGTATTGCTTGCCCTGAAGGAGGCGGGAATAACCCCGGGAGCCATGATAGATATTTCCGACGGGCTTTCCTCGGAACTGCTCCACATTTGTAAGGCTTCCAGGTGCGGATGCCAGGTATATGATGATAGGATACCCCTGTCGGAGGAGACAAAACGAGCTGCGGAGGAATTTCATCTTGAACCGCTGGTTGCCGCCCTTCACGGTGGAGAGGATTATGAATTGCTGTTTACCGTTTCCCTTTCAGACTATGATAAGGTATCGGCCATTCCCGGCGTTAACATGATAGGAAATATTACCGATCAGAAGGGGAAAGCTCTGCTGGTTGGTAATGACGGTAGCGCTATTCCCTTACAGGCGCAGGGATGGAATGCATATACACATAACAGGTAAATTGCCTGATAAAAATTAAATATTTGTACTGATGAAGAGATATTTCATAATTGTGCTTATCCTAATACCGGTTTTAGGTTACGGGCAAAGTAAGAAGAGATCTTTGATCAATGCGGGATTCAGTGAAATCGGAATTACTCCAGAAACACCCATACCAATGAGTGGATATGGTAATCGGCACGATCCGTTTAAAGGGGTCCATGACAGCATTTATGCACAGGCCATGTACCTTTCACAGGGAAATGAAGAGGTGCTTCTGATCACCTCTGAAATAATTGGGCATTCACACGAGAACGTGAATATGCTCAAGGGAATGATCCGGGAAGAAACGGGTATTCCTGAGAACAGGATCTTTGTAACTGCGGTCCATAACCACGGGGGACCGACCAATTCCACCTATGGATCGGAGGATGACCTGACGGATGACGTGAAGGCCTATGTAGATATTCTCTATGGCAAACTCCTTAAGATCTCATTGGAGGCAAAAAACGATGCCCAACCTGTGAAGATAGGTTTTGAAAGAGGGGAGTGCAAGATGAATATTAACCGGAGGGCTGTCTATTCAGAAGGTGAGATCTGGCTGGGGAGGGATCCGGATGGACCATGTGATCATGAATTGGATATCATCAAGTTTACTGATCTGCAGGGAAATATCAGGGCCGTACACGTGAATTATCCGTGCCATGGTACAGCCTCAGGATCAAAGAATTACCTGATAACGGGCGACTGGCCTGGTCTTTCGGCAAGGATGATGAAAGAAAAGCTCGGCCCTGATGTGGTTATCATGGTAACTGCAGGGGCCTCGGCCAATATCAATCCGATCTATGGGCCGAATGACAATTACAGGCAGATCAATGCAGTAGCCTACGGGGTGGCTTCGGTAGCACTGGAACTGGTCGACAGGTGTGATACCGAAGAGCTTTCGGGGGTGAAAGCAACCTCATCCACACTATCTTTTCCAGGCAAAAAGAGCTGGGATTCCACTTATCCCCAGGAATCTGTTCCGGAGGGTGAAAGGATAATCAATTTTACCGCTTTCAGGATGGGAGACATAGTCATGGCCGGCATATCGGGAGAACTGTTCACCGAAATCGGTATGAATGTCAAGAACCGGGCCCTGGGAAATACAGCTATTATGACTCATTGCAACGGGGCAAGTGGTTACATATGCACAGACGAATGTTATCTGGAAGGCGGGTATGAACCCCAGGTAACCCATCTTATGCCGGGCTCAGAAACCGATATTGAAAATACCCTGGTAGAATTAATTGAAGAAGTTAGATAATAATAGCCGGGAAGTCACGCGTTTATTCAGTAAAAAGGATTGACGGGTCGGGCAGGCAAAATAAAACATTGTCAGAAAATATGAATTTATTATTCTTAAATTCCAGTCCGGGATTAATGGCATCCACATAGGTTTTGTAACTGTATTTTTGCCCGTCTGAAAGTTGAATGAAAGCAGGGTATGCCAGTTCAATGAATATTCCGGCCTCTTCTGAAGCATTCACGGATTCGCCGTTTAAGATAATTCGTTAACCATAGTCCCGTTTAAGCGCAGATGCAAGGTCGAACCAGAGGTTACTCTGGTCGATGGCCATTGAAATCTGCCTGAGATCATTATGCCTGTCTGCCATAAAATTGAAATCATCGCCGATCAGTTCTCCATTCAACCGGATAAGGTACCCGGTAAAATAATCCACCAGGACAGCAGAATCGGGTAATTCTTTCCGGAATTCCGGATTATTTGTTTCCAGAAAAGCGGTGAAATCCTCCGCCAGCTTATTTCTGTCGGAAATATTAAAAGTTACATTACCACTGATGGGTAGCAGTTCATTCACCTCTTTGATTTCAAAGTTGTAGCCGTTATCCCTGATCACCTTTTGCCTGCCCTCTTCAGATAATTGAGGCTGAATAATTCCCCGGCGATCCTTCTTTGCCGGAAGAACTTCAATGTCAACCGATGCAGGATCAAGACCGGGGGAGCTGACAGTGATCTTTGCCTTCCCGGGCTTGTTTGCCGACCGGATAATATTGCTGACCGGAGGATGGATATAACCGGTCCCTTCCATGGATTCAAACAGGTCAAAATCGGTTTCGTAAAGTGCAGGGCCTATGAGGCTTGCTGCTCCCTCAACACTCCAGTGCAACGGGTTGACGGCATGGATGACCGGTTTTCCCTCGTTATCTAAAATATAGGCGGTGACTATGGCCATCCCGTTTTTGCCGGCAGCTATTTTATGATGTGAGACTGTAAGTTTCAACCGTGCTGGCTCACCGCTCATGGTCACGCTGTTCTCAACCTTTTCGCCCTCCCGTGTCCCCACCGCTTTTATAGTTCCACTTGAAACTTCAATTCCCGGGAAAGTAAGAGTGAAATAGTTATCGTAATCCGGAAAGGCTTCTCCAACTTTCCTGTCATCCACAAAGAGTTCAACCCTTTCACAATTTGAGTTTACGATAAAATCTTTTTTCTGTCCCAGGTAACCCGGGGTCCATCTGTGGGGATGAATAAACACCATCGGCCTGCTGGTGTACATGGCCTGGGTAAGGTAATAGGTGTACTTTGGTATCCGGTAGAGATCGACCCAACCCTTGTAATTAACGTGTTTCAGGGGACTGTTCCGGTATTCACGATCGGCACCATGATCTTCGTAGAGCCAGAGTACCGTGTTCTTTTTCAGTGAGCCTCGTACACTGCCCCCTTCCATCTGAGCCCTTTTATGCTGCCACTCTTCCGTGCTGCACCACTGTCCGTCATCGGGTTCCAGGTCTCTGTCGGACGGTGCATTTTCTTCATCGAAATATCCGCGAACAGTTACCCTCAGAAGGTTCTCCATGTCCAGGTTGGTATGATCATGATCCACAAAATCACCTGTCTCTTCCGCCTTTCTGGCGTGTACCAGCCTTGTTGTATCTTCGGCAACCACCCATTTCGAGTCAGCTGCATCGGTGGTTTCGTTTCCTACACTCCAGAAGAGGATACTCGGGTGGTTCCGGTCGCGCCGTATCATCTCCTGAACATTTTGTTTCTGCACCTCTTCATCAAAGTCGATAGACTTAATGTTTGGCACCTCCTCCACGGCAACCATCCCCAGGCTGTCGGCGAGCTCATAAACCTGCGGATCATTGGGATAGTGCGCCGCCCTGAAAAAATTAATCCCCAGGTTCACTTTCATATCGCTAAAGTCTTTCTCGGTCAGCCATTTTGGAATGGCGTCTCCTACCCACGGGTATTCCTGGTGACGGTTAAATCCGCGTATGGGCATTTTACTGCCGTTCAGCCACAGATCGTCCTTTTCGAAGTCCCAGTGGAACCACCTGAACCCAAGCGGGCTTTCCATGTTATCCACCATCGAATCATCTACATATACTTCCGATATTACCCTGTATAAATTTGGTGAATCGGGATGCCAGAGTTCTGGATTTTGAACCGGTGAAGAGGTCTGATCAAATTCGAAAATGATCCCGGGAGAGATGGTTTCTCTGGTTTCAATTTTCTCTAATATTTTCCCGGCAGGAGAAATAAGTAATGTTTTCAGGTTAACCCGGGTAACCTCTCCGGATCCGTTTTTTATGTAGGTTTTAATGTTGACCACCGCCTCTTTTTCATTCACAAGGGGGGTGGTGATGAAGGTGCCCCCTTCATGTTTATAGCTTCCCTGGTAAGGTATATGGATCCTGTTCTTTATCACCAGCCGGGCATCCCTGTAAATACCACCGTAAACATCCCAGTTCCCTGCATACATGGGAGGGATCCGGTAAATGTCATCCCGGCGGTTGTTTACTGCCACAGTAAGCAGATTGTCCCGGCCAAAGTGTATATACGGGGTGAGGTCGAAATAAAATGAGTTGAATCCTCCTTTATGGTCGCCCACATAATGACCGTTGAGGTATATGCGTGAATATTTCTGAACCCCGTCAAATTCGACCGTAACCATTTTATCCTCCAATTCTTCGGAAACAGAAAAATGTTTCCGGTAATAGCCCCACCCTTTCCACCAGTAAGGATCATCACGTTCACTGGCACTTCTGATGAAGGGGTGAAGGTCTCCCGTGGTTTCATAAGTTTGCCAGGTATGGGGAAGGCCTACCACCGGCCAGGAGGAATCATCAAATTCAACAGAAATATATTCCTCACGGACCTGGTGATCGGGATTGTAGTTAAATGTCCAGTCTGAATCCAGGTTGCCGGTAATTCTCGGGTTCTCAATTCCCGCATTACATGCTTTCAATATGATGAGGGTGGCAATGAAAAGCGGAACACTGTAGATCTTCATACTATAATATTCACTGAGTCAGTTTTATAATATAAACCTGCCTTTCACCCGTGGTAACCGAATTAAATCCGATCATGTCACCCTTTGGGCTCCAGCGGGGATGGAGGTCGCACTGGGCGTCTTTCCCGTTTTTCCTAAATTCGTTTGGATGGATGAACCGGCCCAGAGGCAGGACAGCTTCGGTCTTCATATCCATAAGGTAGAGTTTCTGTTCATGCAGGTTCCCGTTACCCGGATAAGTGTCGGTAACCATCCATTTCCCGTCGGGGGAAAATGTGCCGTGCCCGTCATAATCCAGCAGTCCCTTCCCCAGACGCCGGTAATTATCCTCTCCCACTGTGAACAGGATATGGGCATTGCTTGCGGCCATGTAGCGGCCAGTGATCATCAGTTGGTCCTCGCTGAGCCAGTCAAAATGTGATCCGCCCCACCCATCGGGAAAGCAGCGCTGTAGGTTCTCTCCTGTCCGGTCGACCGTAAATGCCGTAGTGTTCCTGTCAGGAATGGCACGGGCAAGCCAGAAAATTCTTCCTCCCTTTCGGCTGAACAGGATATGGTTGAAGTATTCGATACCTCCATCAGGAACTTCCGGGACCAGTTCCATGACGTCGTGAATGGAGACAAGCAGTTTGGCTGTACCGGTTTCCAGGTCCACCAGGAACAGCCCGTCATCATCGGGGAATGGAACAGACAGCCTTGCATCCTGGCCATCCCCTCCATATCCATAAGATTTTCGGGTTGTGCGAAGGCGGGAGAAATTGATGCTTACAGCTTCCTTTCCATCGGGAGAAACGGCACAGATCGGGTAGGGGATCATCCTCAGTTTTTGCCCGGTATGGATATCCATAATGATGGAAACGAATTTGCCGTCCACCAGGTCGTTAAAGATGATACGTGAATCGGGGTGGGTACCCAGCCAGTGAGCCATGCATCCCTGCTGGAAATTCCAGGCACGGGTTTCTGCAAGTGGAATGAATTCACCGGTTTCCAGATCGACCAGGCCCAGTTTTGCCGGGTCATTTTCGGTAGGCAGTCTGTATTTTATGGGGGTTTCGAGGATTGTTACATATCGCTGGTCTGCGCTCCATGAATTAATGCCATAATAGCTGGCCAGCAGGTGTTCATCAGGGCCGGATGTTATGGCTACGGGTTCTGAAACCTCAGGGAACCTGACCGTTGTACCATCTTTTTCTGTATTACAGCAGACGCATAAAAATATCCCGGTCAACATTAGCCCGGCTATTCTTTCGCTCCTTTTTCTTCTTTTCATATGGATGGGTAAACAGTTTGAAGATGATTCATTTTGTCTGATGTGATATTTTACCTGAAATCAAACCAGAGTTTAATGGGATATACCTCATCCCCCTTATGACCCGAGTAAATCCCTTTCTGACTCCGGGGACCCAGCTGTTCTGTCTTCTTGAACTTTGTACCAATTCCCGGTATTTCATAGAGGAATGATATATCACCGTCCGGAAAGGGAGGTGCCACATCACCCCTTATCTCCTGAGGCCTGGCAGGTGTGAAAAGCCGGAAGAACAAATTGGGTGTGGCCGATACAATGGTGAACGGGGATTCGGTGGTTTCCAGCCTGGCCCAGTAGAGGTTGCCATGGTAACCTTTAAACTCGGGATAGATCAGTTCATTAAAACTCTCTCCGGTGATCGTATTGTTGTACTCCTTTTCCCAGACACCCATGTTGCTGCCTTTGATCCTGTTCTTCCACACCCGGTATGGACCGCGCCCCATCCAGCTTACCGATCTGCATCTCTTTTCGGGATAATTAAAAGAGATACCGATATAATCCACATCCCTGACTCTTTCTCTGATTGCTCCTGCCTCAAGTCTTAATAATCCGTCTTTTGTCAGTATCCAGACCGCTTTCCAAGGATACCCGGAATAGGTGATCTCGAAAAAGAAATTGCCGTTTTCATCCATTTTCCAGCTGGTACCGGTCACCTCCGAATCAACTCCGACAGGGATCGGGCCGCCCGAAAATGAGATGTTCCCGATGCTATTCTCCACCGACCTGATCTTACCATCTTCCTTCTGGAAAGAGAATTTCAGGTCATCGGCCACGGCGATAACCAGGTTTCCGTTCTCGGTTACTTCAATCTCTGAGCTCCCTGATTTCGATAAAATTAATTCTGCGGCTTTCTCTTCAGGTTGAATTACAGGCCAGCTCCAGGTGTAAAGCTCTTTTCCCCGGTGATCCACAGCAGTGAACTGAAAAATATCGGCATTTTCAAGTGCACTTCCATATTCAATGGTGACCAGCGTCGTTTCCCCGGGCTCAGCTTCAGGGTTTAAGACTTTGCCTTGTCCCGTTACAATTTCTTCAGTTGAACCGATTTCAGCCCTGAATGCTTTCCAGCTGAAAGAACAATCGGACAGATTGGTATAGATGAATCTGTTTTTCAACAGCAATCTTCCGTCCCATTGCCTGTTAATGATTACAGGTTCAACCTGTACCGGTGACCAGATCTCTTTTACCGTATAGAAGCTCCCCTCTTTTTCCCTGTGTGGTCCGAGGATCCCGTCGGGAGCTGTATTCCCATTGGAATCAAACACAGTCCCTTCCTTATCTTTCCGCAGGACAGCCTCATCGGCCAGAACCCAGAGGAAACCGCCGGCCAGCAACGGGGTTGCTTCGTAACTTCTCCAGTAGGCTTCCAGCCCGGCACCAAGTCCGCCGTCATATAAACCATGCAACAATTCCGTTGCCATAAAGGGATCGTTACCAAAAACATTTCGCCCGATAGCATAATTAAACTCGGGATAATGATGGGTATCCACACCGTTTCTGAGCAGCCAGGGGTAGATAACCGGCCTGTTCTGAATATCCCATTTATGGAAACCTTTTTCGTTGGCAAAATCCCAACCGCCTTCATTCCCATGATCCCAGATGACCACACAAGGGTGATTCTCATCTTTCAGAATGGCTTCTTTAATAAGCTTCGGACCAACTATGGTATCGTATCCCTGTTGCCAGCC